>JBGPSX010000284.1:0-5701 GCA_041490325.1 Bryobacteraceae bacterium
GACCAAGCCACCGATTTGCACTCCGGTCTGTTGCTTGAACAAGCGTTGCAGATGAGCCGGGCTCAAGCGCACTTCCAGCGCTAACTTCCGCACCGAACGGGATGGTTCTGATTCGATCATTTCCAACACGCGTCGCAGGCGCCTTTCCTGGACGTCGACGGTCACGGAGCCGGACCCGCGGCGCAATCGGTGGAACGCGTATTTTCATCCGTATCCGAATGAATGCAGGTATAAAATAGAGCCATGCATTGCTCCTGACTGTTTTGATTTGCAACACTCACGAATTCCCAGCGACACTACCTGGAGGATTGACCTCGCGCGAGCACATTCGCGAAGAACAATGGCTACGCTGGATCGAGTGATGTTGGACGCGGTTATTACACGAACTGCTAAGTCACGCTGCTAATGTTTCTTGGTTAATGTAACCCGGCCTGATTCAGGAAGTCTCGCGCCACGTCACGAACTGGTTTATGTTCGCCATCCACGGCATAATTCATGTTTCGCATGAGTTTCTCGGGAAACCTTGCGGACAATTCCAAAAGCGTTTTCCGAAGACTGGGATGCGAGGCCTGGACATCGGTGCGAACCAGGATGCAGGTCTGATACGGTGGAAAAGCCTGCTTGTCATCCTTCAACACCTTCAAATCCAGCTTGTTCAGCACGCCATCGGTGGTGCTGCCTGCCACCATGCTGACCTTCTTCTGCATCAGCGCCGTGTAGAGCAGACCGAGGTCCATGCTTTTGGACGTCTCGGTCCAGCGAATGGAATACTTCGCATTGACCGCTGCAAAGCCATCCGGACGCGTCAGAAACTCGTAGCCGGCGCCTAACGCGAATCCCGCGCCGTCCGCGGCGGCGTCACTGAGAGTCTCGAGATGTCGAGCCCGTGCGTCCTCGCCCCGAACCGTCATGCCGAAGGAGCTGTCGAAACCCAAAGGATCCAGCCAATCGATCCGCATGGTGGTTGCGTACTCAGTGCGCACCCGATCCAGGACCACACCCGCGTCGTTGACGCCACTATGCTTCAGTACGTTCGTGAAAGCGGTGCCGGTATATTCCGGGTAGATCTGAATCTCTCCGGATAGCAGCGCCTGGTGAGCCAGCAGCGTTCCAGCCAGATTCAGCCTGCGCTCCACCGTCTGGTGAAGTCGATTCTCTATATGCTGCGCGATGATCTCGCCCAGGATTACCTGTTCGGTGAAATTCTTTGAGCCAACTACGATGCGGTTCTTCGGCGCGCAACTTGTCAGAAACAAGCATGCGCTCAGGCCGCAGAGAATCGTTTTTCGATCCAACCTAATCCTCCATCCGCGATCAGTGCCAGCAGCGCCGCTGGAATAGCTCCTGCAAGAATCTGGGTCGTGTCAACTGAGGCGATCCCGCGAAAGATGAAGACGCCCAGACCGCCGCCGCCGATTGCCGCGGCTATCGTCGCAGTGCCGATGGTTGTCACGGTTGCAATCCGTACTCCCGCTAGAATCGTGCGGGCAGCCAGCGGTAACTCTACCATCCAGAGTAACTGGCGGCCAGTCATCCCCATTGCGACCGCCGATTCGCGCACGGCCCCGTCCACTCCCAGGATGCCTGTTAGAGTATTCCGCAGGATGGGCAGCAAAGCATACAGAACCAAGGAGACAATCGCGGTCCGCTTGCCAATACCGCCGATCAACGGGATCGGAATCAGGAATCCGAACAGTGCCAGACTTGGGACGGTCTGCATCACGTTGGCAAAGCCCAGCACCAATCCGCGGGGAGATCTATGCCGGGTCAGCAGGATGCCTATAGGAATGCCAATTGCGATCGCGATCGACATCGCCGCCAGCACCAACACGAAATGCTCCGACGTCAGCTCGACGATGTCCTGTAGCAATCCTGGCCGAATCATAGGTCATCATTCTTAAGTGCCGTCTTGAGTACCGTGATGCCGCCCTTTCTCCAGCACAGCCAGGAACGCGCGCGTCTGAGGCCCCAGCGAAGTCAAGAACTTGTCCGGCGTTGCCAGAGTCTCCAGTCTGCCACGATCGAGCAACGCAATGCGAGACGCGATGCGTAGCGCTTCCCGGACGTCGTGCGTAACGAAGATAGAGGTCTTTTGAAACCGGTTCCGGAGTGCCAGGAATTGGTCCTGAAGTTCGAGGCGGGTTACCGGATCAAGCGCGCCGAACGGTTCATCGAACAATAACAAACGCGGATCGGCGGCTAACGCTCGCGCGACGCCCACCCGCTGGCGTTGCCCGCCGGACAGCTCGCGGGGATAGCGGTTCAGGAATTCATCGGGTGGCAGGCCGGCCTGCTCAAGCAGGTCTCTGGTTCGAATCGCGATCTTCTCGGGGGGCCATTGCGCCAGCCGCGGGACCAGTCCAACGTTCTCGCCGATGGTGAAGTGCGGGAACAAACCAACTTCCTGGATCACATACCCGATACCACGCCGCAGCTCGATCAGATCCCAAGCGGTTGTCGGCCGTCCGTCAACCAGTACCTCGCCAGAAGTCGGGAACAGCAGGCCGTTCACCATTCTGAGCGCGGTTGTTTTTCCCGAACCGCTGCGCCCCAGCAATACCAGCGTCTCGCCAGGCTCAACGCTGAAGCTGAAATTGTCGAGGATCAGATTGGAACCGATCCGGAACGATACCTTGCGAAATTCGACTGCGGCCGGCGGCCTCAGCGAGCTGTCCACAGGCTCTCGACGAACGGCCAGTCGCGATCCACCCACTGCGCCTCCACCCCAAAACCAGCGAGTTCGGCCATCTCGAACATTTCCGCAGGATGGAACTTGTGGGATGACTCAGTCCAGATGGTCTCGCCGGCGCGGAAACGCACGTTGAAATCGGCGGCCGCTATTCGAACCCTCTGATCGACGCGCGAACGCAGATGCATCTCGATGCGCCGCTCGCGATCGTTCCAGCGAGCCTCGTGCGAGAAATTGCGGAGGTCGAAATCGGCGCCTAAGTCGCGGTTGAGGCGTCCCAGCAGATTTAGATTGAAGGCCGCGGTGACGCCGATCGGATCATCATAGGCCAGCAGCATGCGCTCGCGTTCTTTGACCAGATCCGCGCCCACCAGCAGCGCGTCTCCCGGTTGAAGCGCCCGGCGCAGGTCGCGTAGAAATTCCCCCGCGCAGGGGCGTTCAAAGTTCCCGAGCGTACTGCCGAGAAAAAGAACTAAAACTGCTTCGTTAGACTGGCGCTCGGTCACGGCGCCTGACAGTCCATCCAGATAGGACTGTTGCCTCGGGTGCACCTCGGCGACATCGGCCAGCTCCCGCTCGCACCGGCCCAGAGCCTCGGCCGACACATCAATCGGAAAATACAGAAGCTTGGCGTTGAACGGACGCAGCGCGCTCAGGATGGAGCGCGTCTTCCGTCCCATGCCACTGCCCAACTCCACGACGCGCGTGGGGGATGGCATGCGGCTCGCGATTTGGTCCGCATGCGCCACCAGCAATCGTTCGTCGGCGCGCGTCAGCCCATATTCGTCCAGATGCGTGATGGCCTCAAAGAGCGCGCTCCCCAGCTCGTCATAGAGATACTTCGAGTGCAGTTCTTTCTGCGGTTTACTTAAGCCAACGCGCACTTCGCACGCAAACTCGCGCAACGGAGTCTCGCTCGAGAGATTACTGCTCAATAAGCCGGAAGCTGCCGTAGACATAGGGATAATCGGGTCGGAACCAGTTTCGAAAGGAACGGCGCAGGAAACAGGAGTCGGTTCGCGGCGACGCGCCTTTCAGTACATAATGTTCTTCATCAAAAAAGCTCTGGGAGTAACCTGGATAGAACGCGAACGGTTTGAAACCGGGGAACGGTCCAAATTTCGTCGAAGTCCACTCCCAACCGTTGCCGGTAAGTTGCGACACGCCGAACGCGCTGTCCCCGGCGGGATGTGAATCTACTTCGGTTGGATCCCATTGGTGGAAATCAAAATTGCCGTGCGCCGCATCCGGCGCAGAATCGCCCCATGGGTACGCGCGCTCATCGCCCGAGCTGGTTCCGAAGGCTGCTCGATGGAACTGAGCTTCGGTGGGCAAAGATTTTCCCCGCCATCGCGCAAACGCGCTAGCCTCGGCGTGGGTTACATAAGCCGGTGCGTTCACCGGCAAAGGGATCTCCTCGAACATGCCGCGATAGAACCACTGGCCGCCATCCCGACGCCAGAAATGGGGCGTGGCAGCCCCGGCTTTGACGAACTCCAGATACTCGCCGTTCGTAATCTTGTATTTGTTGATCGCGAAGCCCGGAACTTGAACGCGATGCTCATCAAATTCGTTGTCCCACCCGAACTCGCCGGCCGTCTGCCCCAAGGCCGCCTCGCCCGCCGGGATGGAAATCATTGCATTCCGCACCGCACGATTTTGATGCGTCAACCCGACGCGTGGGTTCAGTTTCTCGCCGTACGGCAAATTGTGAAACAAGTATGCGAGCGTCTCAGCGTGCATCAGCCGATGTTCCAGCGCCACGTGGATAATTTGCTCGGGTGTCTCGTCCAGCAGTTCATCGATAATTTTCCGAGCGCGTCGGTTGTAGCTGAGCACTTCTTCCACAGCCGGCCAATCGGAGGGCTGGTCATCGGGCGCCTGGCCGACCGGCGGATCGATTCCGAATTCGAAAAGACGATCGAATTCAGGATGGAATGCCGGAGCGTCAATGGTCTTCCTTCCGATCAAATTCCAATCGAAGGCTTCCAGATGGCCGAGATAAAAGATCAGCCGATGCCGTTCCCGGATCGGTTTCGCGTACAACGATGACGGTTTGAGGATTTCGTAAAGCTGGTCCGTGCGCTCACGCGCGCTTCGCATGCGGGCACTCAGATTCCGGCTGACCATCGGTGCAGTCGACATGATTCCTCAAGGCACGGCACTTACAGGCTAGCACTCGAAGGTCCGAAACAGGTTAGGGCAGGTTAGAATCGGCGGTCAAAAAAAACGACACGGGCTGTTAGACCCGTGTCGATGATCGAAGAGCGAGTGACTTACTTGCTGATGGACTACTTCGTGCCGGCCGCCGGCGCGTTCTGAGCGTTTCCGCCTTCCCACACGCCTTTGTTGCGGCTGGTCTTCCAATACTTGTCGCCCCACCATTCCATGGACTGGCTCGCGCTGGTGTTCTGTGGAAGAGTTTTCCGGTCCGTGATGGTCTGGCGTGCAACCGATGCCTGATTCGCGGAGAGTACGAAGTTCAGAGTTCCGGCGGCGCCGGCTGCATCCTTATAGCTAATGCTCAACGTCTGCTTTCTTCGGCCGGACGAGAACGAGGGCACGGGGATCTTTCCCAGCAAGTGATGTCCTTCCGCTTTGCTGATATCAGTGGTGGTGATCTGCTCGTAGGGTATTTTGAACATCGCGCTGCCGTAGTTGAAGCGCATCTCTTTGGCGTCGTCAAAATTGAAGGAACCGACCGAGTTGGCCGGAATCACCTTCACGGTTCCACCAACATATTCAACTGTTGAGGAAGCGCCGAGCAAAACAGCCTGCGGGAGAACCGCAAAAACCAGCGTGGAAATCAGGACCTGACGGATCGACATGTAGTACCTCTCCTTACGGGTACTATCGGCGAATCTCGTCAGGACTTTAGGGGACTGGTGAGAAACTGATTCTTAAACCGCTCCCCTGAAGAACGGCCTCAAATTCGCCATTTATTCGCCACCATGCGACCGTTCTTCATTTGTATCGGTGGGCCGCCGGCCAATCAGCACTCCCTTTGGTCAC
>JBGPSX010000285.1:0-5696 GCA_041490325.1 Bryobacteraceae bacterium
GAATTCGATCCGTTGCGCGAACTCCCACGCGCCGCATTGCTGCTATCCAAAGGTCAGGTCTATCTCACGTGGGGCTCGTCGTGTGACGTCGGGCCTTATCACGGCTGGGTGATGGCCTACGATGGGCGCACTCTCACGCAGACCGCGGTGTTCAATACCTCGCCGGATGCTGAAGAGAGCGGAATCTGGCAGGGCGATACTGGTCCGGCCGCCGATTCGGACGGCAACGTCTTCGTAGTCACCGGCAATGGCAGGTTCAACGCGAATGCGTTGGGCCGCGACTATGGCGATTCAGTCCTGAAGCTGGCGCTTGGCAAAACTGGTTTCGAGCTACGCGATTACTTCACGCCCTTTAACCAGCAGGAGCTCAACTCCGAGGATGCCGACCTCGGTTCCGGCGGACCGCTCCTTCTACCGGATCAGCCCGGTCCGCATCCCCGCCTGCTGATCGCCGGAGGCAAGGGCGGCGGCATTTACCTGATCGATCGCGACCAGATGGGCAAGTATCATTCCGGCAGCGACAGCCACGCCGTGCAAGTCATCCGGCAGAAGGCGGGGATCTATAGCGCCCCAGCCTACTGGAAGAATCACGTGTATCTCTCGATGCGCGATAGCGTGCTCCATGATTTCAAGTTGGAGAATGGGAAGCTATCACCGGCACCGGTAGCGAAGGCGGCGGATGATTTTGAGGATCCAGGCGCCACGCCTACTGTTTCGGCGAATGGCGCTGAAAGCGGCATCATTTGGGTTTTGCGCTCGAAAGGTTGGCGCTCGCCCGACCGTCCTGCGGTCCTTTGCGCCTACGATGCGTCCAATATCTCGCGTGAACTCTACACCAGTGAGCAAAACAGCGCGCGTGACCGTACGGGCTTGTGTCTGCGGTTCAACATCCCGACTGTGGTGAATGGCCGGGTCTACGTCGGCGCGAAACGCGAGCTCGACGTTTACGGGCTATTGAAATGATTGCAGGCGGTTACTTGCCGCCCAGTTCGGTCAAGATCATCCGCGCATTTCGCGAAGCCTGATCCTGTACGTTGCTCGCGAGCTCCGCGCACTGTTGAAAGTACTTCAGGCCAGCTCGCATTTGGGACTTATCACCGAGGGCCTTGCCGAGAGTATAGTTCGCCAGTCCGAGATTGAAGAGGGCATTGGCCAGGATGGTCGAGTCCCCTTTGATGGATGGCAATGCGGCTTGCAGCGCCTTGTTTGCAGGTCCCCACTTGGCTTGCATGGCGTACGCGGTACCGATATAGAAGTTCGCGCTGCCCGCCTTGGTCGATTCGTTGCCACCGTCCACCTTGGGCCGGGAGTTGAATGCTTCGAGCGCCCTGCTACCCAGCGCAAGAACTCGATCGGCGCGTTGCCCGCTCCAATTGCAATGAGCCGCGAAAAGCATGGCTTCTCCGTTCCTGGAATCGCTCGCCGCCAGCTTCTCAGCCGTGGCGCAACCCTTGGCTCCGAGCGAGCGCAAGTAGTTCGGTGATATCAGCCACATGTACGGGCTCTTGGGGTTGTTCTTCTCGAGCGTCTCCCCCAGATCGACAATGACTTTCGCGTCTCTTGATTTGGATGCCTGCCCGTACAGCGCGTACTCGGCGTAGGCCCCGACTTGCTTCACATACTCTTGAGCGGCTTTTTCGTCATCGTCGGCCGGGGGCTTGCCAGTAAGCTTGCGAGCCGCTTCGGTGGTTCGAGTCGACCACTTTTTCAACTGCTCGACATCGCCTTTGCCCTCGGCCGCCTTCACGGCGCTATAGGACACGTCCAGATCGTTGGGGCCATCGGGCGCCACTTTGCCCGCGGCCTCGAGCGCCTTGTCGTACTGCTTGTCTTTGAGGTAAGCCAACTCCAACTGCGCGGCCACCCAGCCGGCGCCTTCGTGCGTCGCGTATTTTTCGAGGAAGTCCTGCATCAGCGCCAGCTTCTTGGCTTCATCGGACGCCTGGCCAATGCTCTGAAGAATCTGTCCTTCCGGCGTGCCGACATTGATCACGAAATTCTGCCGCTGCTGAGCGACCACGGGCAGGGCCCATATGAGGATAGCTACCGACCAACTTTTCATGAAGTCTCCTATCGGAGGAAATTTATCACAAATGACAGTACCATGACGATCTTAGCTCGGTATGGTGCGAGAGTTGGAGCAATGAGCAATCCGGCGGGTTGCTGTGGTAGCCTTATGACTGATCCGATAGTTTGGTTTTTCGCCGTCTGAGGCTGGAAACGCGATGCAATTTGATGCTTCCGACATCCTGTTTATCGTGGTTGTGCTCTCCATAGCTGTCCTGCTCATTAATACCGGCGGAGGCGGCGGTCGTCGCGCACCCGTTCCGGTGCGTTACTAAGTAATTCGCTCCTGTTCGGACAACTTGCCTACCTAAGTACATCCATGCCTACTGCGATTGTCATCGGAGGCGGCTTAGCCGGTCTTGCGGCCGCTGCGGCGCTGGGAGACGCGGGATTCGAAGTCGACTTGTTCGAAGCGCGGGGATTTCTGGGTGGCCGCGCGACCTCGTATCCGCTGTCCGGCTCCGACGATGGTTCCGAAGTCATCGACAACTGCCAGCACATCCTGCTGCGTTGCTGTGTCAACTTGATGGATTTTTACCGGCGGCTGGGTGTTGCGGATCGAATCAAGTTTTACAAACAGTATTACTTTATCGAACCGGGCGGTAAGACTTCGGTGCTGAATGCCGGACGGCTTCCCTCGCCATTCCACTTGACGGGAAGCTTCCTGAAGATGAGCTGTTTGAGTGGCGCCGATAAATTCGGTATCGCGCGCGCTCTGCTTGCTATCCGCTCGGAACGGTTGAAGCGCAACGATCTCGAACGTATCAGCATGCTCGACTGGCTGCGCGAGAAGCGGCAAACCGAGCCTGCGATCCGCCGTTTCTGGAGCCAGGTTCTGGTGAGCGCAGTCAACGAAGACCTGGACCGCATGGCCGCGAGTCACGGATTTCAAGTATTCTGGCTGGGTTTTCTAGCGCGCTCCAATTCCTATGAGATGGGCGTTCCCGCCGTGCCGCTCGGCGACCTGTATGCTTCGGACGCCTGGAAGCGCATCGGCAACGTTCGTCTGCATCTTCGGACACCGGTTGAGCGCGTGATTGCTTCCGGCGGATCGGTCAGCGGCGTATTGGCTGGTGCAGAGGAGCGCAGCGCGGATCATTACGTATCGGCGCTTCCATTTGAGCGATTACAAGCGGTGGCGCCGGATCTTGGACTCCAGTTGGATGGCTTCGAACACTCACCGATTACCGGCATCCACTTGTGGTTCGACCGCAGCTTGACGCAGTTGCCGCATGCCACCTTGCTGGATCGCACGGTTCAGTGGATGTTCAACAAGTCGGGCGGCCGTTACATGCAACTGGTGGTCAGCGCATCGCGCAGCCTGGTGGAGATGAGCCGGGCGGATGTGATTGCTCTGGCTGTCCGCGAGCTCGGGGAGTTCTTCCCCAAGGCGCGTGAGGCCAAGCTCGAGAAAGCCCATGTCGTCAAGGAAGTTCGAGCCACGTTTTCTGCGCGGCCTGGAGTGGAGGCTTTGCGTCCCTCCAGTCGTACCCGGTTTCCCAATTTCTTTCTGGCCGGAGACTGGACCCGCTCTGGATGGCCGGCCACCATGGAAGGCGCCGTCCGCAGCGGATATCTCGCGGCCGAAGCGATCACGGGACGGAAGTTCTTGCTCCCTGACATTGTTTGAAGGAAGCTGAGTCACTTTTTAAACCGCTCCTTTTAGTCACGGCTCAGTTACGGATTACAGCCGCTAACCGAGCCGCGACCGGAGGAAGCGGTTATAGCTTTCCGAAATAGACTTCGGTTTGGTAAATGAAATTCACTCGTCCACCGACTTGATGAATGGCGAACATCTGCTCCAGTTCCTCGATCATCCGTAGATACGACGCATCCCCGGGACGCGGAGCATAGGAGGAAGAATCCAGCCTGCCCCGCGCGCCGGCCAGATCGAACTCTTGGCGGTTGTCGAATTTCTCAAGCCGCCAATCGCGATGTCCGAAAAAATCGGTGATCCGGCCGCCATCGATCTGCCTGTGGTCTACTTTGCTGTAGTCGGGAGCGTAACGCTGCAGCAGTTCTTCGTAGCCCCTTAGAAAACCGTGCTCCGGAACTTGCCGCTTATTCCAGATCAACACCACCCATGCAGGTGGCCGAAGAATCCGCTGAAACTCCCGGCGCGCGGCGTTCGCATCGAACCAATGAAAGGCCTGGCTCGCAACGACCATATCGATAGTCGAGTCCGGCAATCCGGTCTGCTCCGCTCGCCCTTCCACGCTGCTGAACTTCGGATATTCCGCCAGAAAAGCTTCGCCGGCGCTGCGCATTTCGGCATTGGGCTCGATGCCCAGCACGCGGCATCCAAAATCGAGGAACAGCTTCGCGGATAGCCCGGTGCCGGAGCCTACGTCGGCGACCGTGGAGTTCTGGTTCAATCCGCACTCATGCTCCAGCAGCGCGGCAATACCCGCCGGATACGAAGGCCGATACCGGACGTAGTCTTGAACCCGCGAGGAGAAGCGTCGAAGCGGATCGCGTTCGGACACCCGAGTCTAGGATGCGATCGCTTTGATCGCGGCCACGGCACGATCGATTTCGTCGCGCGAATTGTAGATGTGCGGCGAGAACCGCAAGCCTTGCGAGTCGCCCGACGCCGTCATTGCGATGGAGATTTTATTCCGTTCCCACAGCGTATCGTAGGCTTGTTTGGTTGGAACGCTGGCGATATCGCACTTCACCACGCCGCCTGACAGCTCCGGCTCGCGATTGGTCTTGAGCTTGACGCTCTTAATCTCGGACAACTGCTGCTTCATGTGCCCAGTGAGAAAACGGACGCGCGCCTCAACCGTGCTGGGTCCAATGAGCGACAGAAAATCGATGGCCGATTCGAGCGCTACAATCCTTGGATCGTCGCGCTGGCCGTACACTTCCAGCTTGCGCGCGCCTTTCAGATGGTCCGACCATCCGGCGGTCACAATCGACGGCCAGATCTGGGGGATGCGTGCCTCGCGGACGAACATCATGCCGGCTTCGAGCGGGCCCATCAGCCACTTGTGCGCGCTGGTGGAATAAGAATCGCAGCCGATGTCCTGAAGATTCACATCCAGACAACCGAACGACTGCGCGCCGTCCAGGTGCATCCAGATCCCACGCTGGCGGGCCATGGCTGCGATCTCGCGCGCCGGGTAAAGTATCCCGGTGGTGCTGGTGACATGCGTGATCGCAATCACCTTGGTTCGCGGCGTGATGGCTTTCTCCACTTGCGCGATCAATTCTTCGCGGCTCGCGGCCGGCACTCGCACCGCCACGCTCTTGACCGTAAATCCGTCCCGTTGCGCGCGCACTTTCCACGAATCGCTATTCGAAGGATGATTGTGATCGGTGATCAAAACCTCGTCGCCGGCCTTCAAGTCGACGCCTTTCACGATGATGTTGGTTCCTTCGCTGGTGTTTCTCGTGATCGCGATCTCTTCGGGCGAAACGCGCAGCATGGCTCCGATCTTTCCGCGCAGGCGCTCGCGCAGGGCTTCGTACTTGGCCCGGTTTTGAAAGGAGGGGTTGGCCTGGAAGTCGCGCATGTACTCGGCATGCCGGTCGAGCACCGGTCGCGAGGCGGGACACACGTTCGCCGCATTCAGGTAGATCAGATTTTCGTCCAGAGGGAACTGGCGTTTTACCAGCGACCAGTA
>JBGPSX010000286.1:0-5676 GCA_041490325.1 Bryobacteraceae bacterium
AGCCGTGACCAAAGGGAGCGGTTTATTCAATAAACCCGCGGAACGTCTTCCCACGCGAATCACGCAACACGATCCCGAAACTGTCGGAAACGCCAGTGATCGTGTTGCCGTTGACGTCTTTGAACGTATAGCGCACCGCCTCATCGCTGACTTTCTCGGCCGTTCCGCGCCAGATATTGCCGAACTCATCGCGAAGCTGCAGATGGTCGCCGTGACCAAATCCGTACAGTCTCGTGTGGCTCGACTCTTCCTCGAAACTGAAGAAACCGCCGGGGATTTTGCTGTGCACGCGCTTACGTTGGAAGATGCCTTTACGGATCATCAGTCCCACTATCCGTGTTTCTGCGCAATTCCGGAATAAGGTGATCCTCTTAGAATGCGCCTACAGGACACTCAGGGATGAGCCAGGATCACGCTATTACCGGCTTCACCACGGCTACTCCCAGCGGGCGCATCGCAGCCTCCAGCGCCTGGAACATCGGCTCACCGCGATAGCAACCGGTGATCGCCCCGCCCGAACCGGCAAAGTTCGCCGTTGCGCCCACGTCTCGCGCTTTTTCGATCATCTCGAGGTTTCCGGCGCTGATCCGGTACAACTTGGCGCGCAGATCGAAGTTCGCATCAATCAGGTGGTTCAGCGTCTCGTGATCGCGCTCCAGCAACGCCGCGCGCCCACGTTCGGCATAGTCCGCCCAGGTTTTCATGGCCCCGACCACTTCCGGATCGCCAGCCCGCCAGCGTTCGCGAACATTGTTGTGAAACACTTCGGTTCCCTCGCTGAGACTGGTGCGATACGCCAAGTACGTGCTGGGAAGCAATCCAGGATCCAGTGATTCGTAATTCCCGTATCCCCGGTTCTCCATTAGGTCTCTCGAAAAATCCATGTACACCAGACCTTCGTATACCTGAATGACGCGATCCTGCGGTCCAGCCGGAACGCCCAGTTCCTTGGTTTCGGTTTCGAGCACCAGGTTGACCTGAACAGCCAGAGGAATCTCAACGTGGAAATACTGGCACAGCGCGCGCAACGCCGCGGTAATGATCGAGCTCGATCCACCCATGCCGAGCCGCAGCGGAATAGTCGACTCGTACTCGATGGTGAAGTTGCGATTCTCCAGCTCGATTCCCCGCTCCCGGCAATACTCGGCGAAGCGAACGATCAGCGCCTGGATGATTCGTATGCCGCCGTAATACCCGCGCCACCGAGTGGTCGCGCATAGGTCTTCCAGGCTCTCGAAGACGGGCATGTCGGCCTTGGACGGCCGGATCTCCAATCGCGCGCTCGGATACAGCACCACCCGCGCGCGGAAATTCCGAACCAGAAACGAAATGGTCTTGCCAAAGTAGCCGTCCGACGGATTGCCGAGAAAGCCGGCGCGCGCATACGCGTATGTCTCGATAATCACTGTGTCCAGTGTAATACTGAGAATTCGCTATCGGCGGCCAGCATGCGAATCGTCCTCCAGCGCGTGAAAGAAGCCCATGTCGACGTTTCCGGCGAAACGGTCGGCGCCATTCAAATGGGCCTGCTAGTTTTTCTGGGAGTTACTCACGCCGATACTCAGGAGGATGCCGAGTATCTCGCCGAAAAGGTCACCCATCTGCGAATTTTCCCCGACGCCGAGCAGCGCATGAATCGCAGCGTCCTGGATGCAGGAGGAGCGCTCCTGGTGGTATCTCAATTCACACTCTACGGAAATTGCGCCAAGGGCCGGCGCCCGGGATTCGACGAAGCCGCCCCACCCGAACAAGCACGTACCCTGTACGAATACTTCGTCCAACGGCTACGAATTAGTAACAGTATTGTCCAAACTGGAGTCTTCCAGGCTGACATGGACGTCCATCTTGTCAACGATGGTCCGGTAACATTTCTGCTCGATTCAAAGCGCAGATCGGAAAAGTAAACACCAGGATGGCCGGGTTGCTGTTCTGAAGGTAAACTAACCAAATGTAACGTATCCGAGTTGGATGCACCCGGTTATGATCGTCTAGGAGCCTCAATGCCTCGCCCACGAAAAATGCTTCGAAATGAGTCGCTGCTCACCGCGGCGCTCGAAGGACTCGAGTTGCAGAGACAGCGAATCGACGAACAAATCCGGGAGGTGCGCGCGCTCCTGGGCAAAGTTCCACGCCGGCGCGGACGTCCGCCGGGCCCTGCCAAACACAAGGTTGGATCGAACCGGCTAAGTCCGGCCGCGCGCAAACGCATTGCCGCCGCTCAAAAGCGCCGTTGGGCCGAATACCGCAAGTCCTCTGGCAAGACCGGGTAAGTCCAGTCAAAATGCCGGACGATTTCTTCCACGTCTCCGTCGGCGACTAACTTACCCCGGTCGAAAAACACTGCCCGCGTGGCTAGGGCTGCGGCAAAACGCGTATCGTGGGTGACAATGAGCTTGGCCTGCGGCAGTCCCTGGAGTAAGTGGAGTAAGTTCCGCTGCGCGGGAGGATCCAGGAACGTGGTTGGCTCATCCAGCACGAGAATCTCGGGCTCCATCGCGAGAACTCCCGCCAACGCTACCCTTCTTTTCTCGCCGGCACTCAGGTGATAAGGTGCTTTATCGAGGGTGTGCGTCATCCCCACTTGCTCCAGCGCTACCTTCGCCCGCGCCACCGCCTGCTCCGGCGTCAAGCCCTGATTGAGCGGACCAAAGGCGACATCCTCGCGCACGGTGGGCATGAAAAGCTGCTCGTCCGAATCCTGAAACACCATGCCGATCTTCGACCGCACCGCCGTCAGGTTCTCTTTGATCACCGGCATCCCGCACACGGCTACGCTGCCTTGCCCCTCGAGGATTCCGTTGAGATGCAGGACGAACGTAGTCTTGCCTGAGCCATTAGCGCCGAACAGCGCCACCGTTTCACCCGGCTGTAACGAGAAAGTCACGCCATCCAGCGCTTGGGTGCCATCCTCGTACTGGAAATGAAGATCGTGAACTTCGATCAGCGGCGTCATTGCACGCGCACCACAATCAAAAACATCCCGATCGCCAGCGTGAACAAGAGGTCCGATGCGCGAAAGTGGAGCCCGCCCAGCACGCCGAACCGGCCAGAGAACGAGCGCGCCAGCATCGCACGATGGATTCCCTCTGCCCGATAGTACGACCGTGCGAACAGCACAGCCAGCGCGCCCGCCGCTCCGCGAAATCGCATCCGCCGATGCTTTTTGTGAGCCCCTTCGCGGCATGCGGCCGCCAGCCGGAAGTGTTGCGCCTGCTCAGAAATGACGAACAAGTATCGATAAAGAAACTGCGTCACCATCACCAGGAAGCGCGGCGTTCCCAATGCCTCCAGGCCCTGCAGCAGCAGCGGTAGAGGCGTCGTACCGGCCAGCAACAACACGGCCACGGCCGACAGATAGCTTTTCTCCACCAACGCTTGTGCGCGCAATGCATCGCCGGCTAGCCAACTGATGAGTCCGAAAGTCAGCGAGAACGGAAGAACCGCCATGCCGCGCAGTGCCACGCTACCCACCGGCAGGCCGGCGATCAGAATCCCAGCCAGCAATAGAACTGTATAAATCATCAATGGCACAGCTGCATGGGGAGGCGTGGTCGCCAGCACGATCAGGAACGCAACCACCGCCAGAATTTTCGCTCTCGGATCGCGAGCATGCAGACGGCTCGTTCCTCTACTCCATCGATCCACCAGGACGTGATGCAATCAGGCGCTCCTCTGCCGTCCGAGAACGCGCCCAGCCGCGACACAGACTCCGTAGATGAGCAACAGTCCTGCCAAACCGGCGGTCGCTTTCCGCATCCACGCCGCTTCGAAGTAGCCGGCCGCATAGTCCGCCAATGGCGCGTGAAAGCCAGTCTTGGCGGTAAGTCCCAACTCCATCCCGAGTTTCTGGATGCCGTCCGGCGCGCTCGAAGCCATCAAAAACCCACCGATGCCCAGTAACAGCGCGCCACAGCTAATCGCCGCCAGTAGACGGCCGCTTGCTACAGCAGGCTTTTGGACGAATCTCGGATTGAGTTTCTCGATCGCCTGCACCACCGAGATCGTGATCGCACCTTCAATCAAGGCACTAATTCCGAACACCGCCATCGACACCAGGACCAGCGGACGCGGGATGGCCACGCCCGAAATCAGCAATTCGCCTAAAGCCAGCGACGCGCTCACCATTACTGAAATAAACGCGCCCGCGAAAATCGCCATGCGCCGCCGGCTCGCGCCCCAAAATTGAAACGGCCAATACGCCGCCAGCACGCCGGCGATCGCCATGTTAAAAACATTTGCTCCCAGTGCCAGCACGCCGCCGTCCTGGAACACAAAAGCCTGGATGGCGAGGATGGCCGTCATTACCAACACCGTCGGCGACGCTCCCAGAGTGTAAGCCAGCAGCGCGCCTCCTACCAGGTGTCCACTGGTTCCGATGCCTACCGGGAAATTGATCATCTGCGCCGCGAAGACGAACGCGCCCATCACGCCCAGTAGGGGGATGCGCGTGTCTTCGAGCTCGCGGCTGGCCCGCCGAGCCATCAGCCCAACCGCCGGTAGACTCACGGCATCCAGCGCCGCCCAAACCGGCACGGACAGAAAATTGTCCGGAATATGCATCGCAGCTCGACGGCTTCACAGTATCACGATTCTCAAAAGCGTGTGTGGCGCACGCACTCTTGCGTGCCGCGTTCACACTCCTGTGAACGCCTGCGCTAACCTGCTAACAAATGACCCAGCTCAGCCGCATCGGCGTAGCCATCGACTCCAGTCTCCTGGCCAAATTCGACCATCTGATCGCTTCGCGCGGGTACACCAATCGCTCCGAGGCCTTTCGCGACCTGATTCGCGATGAGCTGGTACAAAAAGCGTGGGAGCGTCCCAACAGCAATGTAGTCGGCACCGTCACGTTAATTTACGATCATCACGTGCGAATGCTCAACGAGAAGCTCACCGATCTGCAGCACGATCATTTTCACAACATCCTCTCGACCCTGCACGTTCACCTCGATCACGATAATTGCCTCGAAGTCCTGGTGGTCCGGGGCAAAGCGGCAGCAGTGAAGAAGATCGCCGACGCGTTGATCTCCACCAAAGGCGTCAAGCACGGGCAACTGACACTGACCACGACAGGCGCAGAGCTGTGATCGTCGGCATCGGCGCCGATCTCTCGGAAGTGGGACGTATCCAAAAAGCGATCGAGCGCCACGGCCGCCGCTTCATCGACCGCATTTACACGCCGCGCGAAATTGCGTACGTTGAACGCAAGGCCAATCGCTACGAGCGCTATGCCGCCCGCTTCGCCGCCAAGGAAGCCGGAATGAAAGCCATCGGCACAGGCTGGAGACACGGCGTACGCTGGCAGGACTTCGAAGTCACGAACCTTGCCTCCGGCCGCCCCACGCTACAGTTCCACGGCGTAGCAGCAAAGGTCGCCGAAGGTTTAGGCGTCCGAAACGTGGCTCTCTCGCTCACCCACACCGCCGAGCAAGGCATGGCAGTAGTAATTCTCGAAGCGTAAGAGTCATCTTCTGGATGTTGAAGAATCACTTAAACCGCTCCTTACAGTCACAGCTCAGAACTACATTACAGCCCCTAGCCGAGCCGGTAGAGTAGGAGAGAAGGCGATGTAGGACACGACCAGCTCTCCCCTCGTCGAACCGGAGATGCAGATTTCCCGCGTCCGGCTCTCCTGAAAGCTCTCGCCTCAGGCATGCGCAGTACCCGATAGACGGA
>JBGPSX010000287.1:0-5585 GCA_041490325.1 Bryobacteraceae bacterium
AGGAAAGAAGCCATTGCGAAACCGAGCATCCTTTGAAGCTGGTCCAGATTGAAATCGGCCGGGAACCCGAGCCGATCGGCCAGAAAGCGATCGCGCAACATCCCCTCCAGCATTCCCATGAGGGCGGAACGCACCGCTTGCGGGCTCAGTTCCGGCCGCAGCAGGTTGGCCGCGCGCATCTCGATCAGAATGTCGTCGAGTAGTCGAACGAATCCGAGAAAGCCTTCGGTCAGCGCCACCATTTGCCCTTCTTTGCGGATGCGCCGGCCTTCCAGCAGCATGAGGAGTTTCAACTCCTGATCGCGTTCGAGCGATCGCAGTACGCAGCCCGAAATCAACTGCAGCTTCTCAGTTGGCGAGCTTACGTTTTGAATCGCGGTGCGAGCTTCTTCGGTGATGTGGGTCCAGCCCTCGATGAAAATCGCTTCGAGCAACCCGGCCTTGCTGCCGAAATGCTTCATCAATTGCGACTCGCTGGTCCCGGCCTGGCGCGCGATCGCGGACGTGCTGGTGTGCTCGTAACCTCTATTCGCAAATAGAGTTTTTCCCACGCGCAGGATGCGCTGATGGGTAGAAACCGCTGGTCCCTTGGGGGGTTCGGGCGCGGCAGACGGCTGCATCTGCCTTGAGGGTAGCACATAGTAGCGCTGCTATTTTTCAAGGACGACACCACTGACAAGGGGTGTTCGAAGTGAAAGGCTAACGATTTTGCCATCTATGGCGTCTTAAGCTATAGTTTACAAGAATCTAGTTGTCAATGGCATAGAACGGAGAACGGTCATGTTTGAAAGTCTGCTGCAAGATGTTCGCTATGGAATTCGGGTGCTTTTGAAGAATCCCGGATTTACGGTTATCGCAATCCTGACCCTGGCGCTCGGGATCGGCGTGAATACGGCCATCTTCAGCGTCGTGTACGGCGTCCTGCTGCGCCCGCTTCCCTACAAAGATGGAAGGCAATTGGTTATCCTGCATCAACAGGCCAGTGGACCGCATCTTGCCAACGTGCCGTTTTCCGTCAAAGAAGTATTCGACTATCGCGATCAGAATCACACGTTGGACGCCGTGGTGGAGCATCACACCATGTTCTTTCTGCTGCTCGGCAACGATTCAGCGGAGCGAGTGCAAACCGGTGTGGTGTCGGCCAATTTCTTCGACGTGCTCGGCGTGAAGCCTCTGCTCGGCCGGACGTTCGTGGCGAGCGACGACACGCCCAATTCGAATGCAGTCTTGGTGCTGAGCTACAAGTACTGGCAGACGCGGCACGGCGGCGATCCGAATATCGTCGGCAAGGTGTTTCAGATGAACAGCCGGCCGCACACCGTGATCGGAGTGCTGCCGTCGATTCCGGAATATCCAGCAGCGAGCGATGTGTACATGCCGACATCGCAGTGCCCGTTCCGTTCGGCGCCGGCCACGATCGCCAACCGGCGCGCTCGCCTGATGAACGTGTTTGGCCGTCTCAAAGCTGGAGTTCCCCTCGAGAAAGCTCAGGCCGATCTTTCTACTGTGGCGCGTCAGCTCGAAGGCGCATACCCGGATGTGTATCCGAAAACGTACGGCTACGGAATGGCCGCCGCACCACTGCAAGACGAATTGACGCGGCGCGCGCGAGTCACCTTTCTTGTTCTGCTGGCAGCCGCTGGATTTGTTCTGCTGATTGCGTGCGCCAACGTCGCGAATCTATTGCTGGCGCGTTTGTTGCGAATAGAGCGAGAGCTTGCCGTCCGGACAGCGCTAGGCGCCAGCCGTGCGCGACTGATGCGGCAGTTGCTGACCGAAAGCGTGCTGTTGTCGGTGGCGGGCGGAATGTTGGGTCTCGCGCTGGCGCCTTCCGCTCTGAAGCTCTTGGTGAAGTTCGCGGAGCGTTTTACGACGCGCGCGACGGAGGTGCAAATCGACGGACCGGTCTTATTGTTTACGCTGCTGGTGTCGTTAGTCACTGGAATACTCTTCGGTTTGGCGCCGGCGTTTTCTTCGGGCACGCATGCCAATGAGGCTTTGAAGCAAGGTGGGAGGAATTCTGCGAGCCGCGGCCGCCGTCAACTCCGTGCAGGACTCGTGATCGCGCAGGTCGCAGTATCGTTCATGCTGCTGATCGGGGCGGGGCTGATGATTCGAAGCTTCATCAAGCTGCAGCAGGTGAACCCGGGATTTAACCAGCAGCATCTGCTCACGATGCGGCTCAGTCCGAACTTCACGCGCCTCTCGCAGCCGCAGCAGTTCACAATACTGTGGGAAAGCATTCTGCGCAAGACTCGCGCTGTGGCGGGAGTCGAAGAAGTGGCCCTTGCGACCAGCTTTCCGTTTAGCCCGAACGCGATCGCCAACGGGCCTGGAAGCGTGGCATTTGAGATCGAAGGCCGACCGGTCTCAAAAGGCGAACTGGCGCCGCGCGTGGACACGACTGTGGTGAGCTCAGACTATTTCCAAGTCGTTCGGCAGCCGCTGGTGAAAGGCCGGACGTTTACCGATCATGACGATGCCAAGGCGCTGCAAGTCGCCGTGATCAATCAGACCATGGCGCGGCATCGCTGGCTGTCCGAAGATCCGATTGGCAAACGCATCAGCTTCAATCAGGGACAAAACTGGGGGACGATCGTGGGCGTGGTTGGAGACGTAAAAGAATATGGGCTCGATCACCCGGTAGGCGACGAAGTCTATCTTCCGCTGGCACAGAATGGCTTTGCTGGAAATCTTGTGGCTCGGACGGCGGCAGATCCGATGGTGATTGCTCCAGCGGTGCGGGTGGCGCTGCATGAAGTGGACCCGCAGCTTGCGGTGGATCGCGTTTCGAGTGTTGAGAACTTGCAATACGAATCGGTGGCGGCGCCGCGAGTTACTACGATGCTGCTCGGGATCTTCGCCGGACTGGCGTTGGTTATCAGCGCGTGCGGCATCGCGGCGGTGATGGCACTGTCGGTGAGCCAGAGAACGCAAGAACTGGGGATTCGGATGGCGCTCGGGGCGGCGCCGGATTCGGTAGTGCGCATGGTGGTGCGTCAAGGTTTGATGCTGGCCGCGGTTGGGACTGTGGTGGGGATGGTTGGCGCGCTGGCATTGACGCGATTGCTGAAATCGTTGCTCTATGAAACTAGCCCGACTGATGTTCTTACGTTTGTGGCTGTGTCGGCGCTGTTTATCGCCATCGCGGCTGTGGCGTGTTTCATTCCGGCGAGGCGGGTGACGGCGATTGATCCGCTGATTGCGCTACGGCAGGAGTAGCGTGAGAGATCATTGGGACCGCTCCCTTTGGTCACGGCTCGGTTAGCGGTTGTATTGCATCAGTGTGGGTTCGCAACGGTTTAGGCGCCGGTTTCGCATCAGTGTGGGTTCGCAACGGTTTGTGGTCGGCTTTGCGTCAGTGTGGGGTCACAACAGTTTGGGGTTCGGCTTCGCGTAGGCGGGCGGCTTGGTCTTCCGGGCGCGTGTCGTTTAGGAATGTGCCGCAACCGGTCTCCACTGACGCTAGGTATTTTAGCTTCGTCGCGCTACGCTGGATCGGCAAAAAGTCGATGTGGAAATGGAAATACGGATGCTCGCCTTTGGCCGGACGCTGGCGTAGCAGCATCATGAGCGGCATCGGGAATCCGTAGAGATTGTCGTATTTCTGGCGCACGATCTTTAATAGTGCTGCTAGATTGTGACGTTCTGCCTCGTTGAACTCCCCAAGCGCTTCGGCGTGGCGGCGGGAGTAGATCTGTACTTCTGCCGGGAAGCGGCCGAAGAACGGAACCATCGCAACGAAACTCTCATTGGATGCAACCAGGCGGCGGCCGTCTTCGAGCTCGCCGGCCAGGATGCGGCAATACAAGCACATGTTGTGGTCGCGGAAGTGTGATGAGGCCGCTTCGAGTTCGGTCTGGACTAGCGGCGGGATAAACGGAAAGGCGTAGATCTGACCGTGTGGATGCGGCATGGTGACGCCGATCGCCACTCCCGTATTCTCGAAGATGGAAACGGATTGGACATCCGGGACCGCGTAGAGTTCGGCGGTGCGTAGAGTCCACAGGTCGATCACTTTCTTCCATTGCTCGACGGAGAGCTGGGATGGCTGCTGGCCGTGCTGTGACGAATAGAGCACGACATCGCATGCGCCGCGCGCGCCGGTGGTGGCGAATAGATCGCCTGCTGGAGAGAACGGCGGGTTGTCGAAACTGAACGCCGGAAAATCATTCGGGTATAGATAGACGTCGTAGCGATCGGGCACGCTTCCGGAGCCGGGACAGAATGGGCACCAGTCTTGCGGCAACTGAGGGCGATCCTGGCGGTGGGCTGCTACCGACACCCATTGACGCAGCAGTGGATGCCAGCGAAGTTCTGAAGATGGCATGAAAAACCAGAATACACTCCCAACGCCAAAGTTGCTAAAACTGAGAGGCAATGCATATTCGCAAGGAAGATGTGCTGGAGTATCATGCCGCTGCACCGGCGGGCAAGATCTCTCTCACGCCGACAAAGCCGTGTCACACGCAACGTGATCTCAGTCTTGCCTATACGCCCGGAGTCGCGATTCCGTGTTTAGAGATCGCGCGCCAGCCGAATCTTGCGTATCGTTACACGGCCAAGGGAAATCTGGTTGCAGTGGTGACCAATGGAACCGCCGTGTTGGGACTGGGAAACATCGGGCCGTTGGCGGGCAAGCCGGTGATGGAAGGCAAAGCCGTGCTGTTCAAGCGATTCGCGGACATCGATGTTTTCGATCTGGAGCTGGCGGCCAATGATCCTCAGGATGTGATTCGAGCGTGTCAAATGCTGGAACCGACTTTTGGAGCGATCAACCTGGAAGACATCAAGGCGCCCGACTGCTTCGTGATCGAAGAGGAATTGCGGCGGACGATGAGGATTCCGGTGTTTCACGACGATCAACACGGCACGGCAATCATCGTGGGCGCCGCGCTGATCAACGCGTTGATTCTGGTGAATAAGAAAATCGAGGACGTGAAAGTGGTGTGCAACGGTGGCGGCGCGGCGTCGCTGGCGGTCGCGGAACACGCCATCCATCTTGGGATGAAGCGCGAGAACATCATCGTGTGCGACATAGCGGGCGTTGTATACGAAGGCCGAACGGAGGAGATGAATCCGTACAAAGCGCGCTTCGCGCAAAAGACCGGGATGCGAACGCTGATGGACGCCATGCGCGGCGCCGATGTTTTCATCGGGCTCTCGGTGGCGAACTGCGTGTCGCCTGAAATGCTGCTGGTGATGGCGCAGCGGCCGATTGTGTTTGCGCTGGCGAATCCCGATCCGGAAGTTCCTTATGACGTGGTGGTGGCAACGCGGCCGGATGCGATTGTCGCGACGGGACGTTCGGATTATCCGAACCAAGTAAATAACCTGCTGGGGTTTCCGTTCATATTTCGCGGCGCGCTGGACGTTCGCGCGACCACGATCAATGAGGCCATGAAGCTTGCGGCCACGCACGCGCTGGCGGAATTAGCGCGCGAGGAAGTGCCGGACGCGGTGCGGAGGACCTACGGTCTGGAACGGCTGGAATTCGGACCGCAGTACATCATCCCAAAACCTTTCGATCCACGGGTGCTGTTGCGTGAGTCGTCGGCGGTGGCCAAGGCAGCGATGGAGAGCGG
>JBGPSX010000288.1:0-5570 GCA_041490325.1 Bryobacteraceae bacterium
GGTCGCCGTGACGCCGTTCATCGAGGTCGGAAGCGCCTTCACGGATACCGGCAAGCCGCTCAGATCGGAAGTGAACAGCGCAAGATCGGTCCCGTAAATCGAAAGGATGGAGCCGGGCGCGGCGTTCAAGATGGTCGAAGAGGTTGCCGCCACGCCACCCACCACTCCTTTGGGCGCAGCGCCGATGAGCTGCGAACGTATCGCTCCACCGGCATTCACCGTGGTATGCAAGTTTTCGTAGAACAGATTAGGATTCGCAGCCAAACCGTTCAGCGCGGCGATTCCCGCTGTCGTGGCCACTGTCACGATCCTGTAGATGTTGCCATTTCCGCTGTCCGAAACGACGGACGCCGCGCCACCGCCGAGCGTGGTGGGGATCACCACCCCCCCAACCACTCCGGCCGCTCCGCTGTGAATATGCAGACCGATAAACGATGTGGCCGCTGGAAAGCCGCGGAAGTTTACGTCAAAGATCACCGTGCCCGCCACGATGGCGCCGTCGGCGCTTCGCAGCGTATATATCGGAACGGAAGTGGTCCCGGTTGCGGTGAGCGTCGTGATCGGCGGAGTTTCGTTAGCCGGTGACAGACTGACCTGGAATGGATTGCTATCGGTATTGCGCATCTGATCGCGGATTACGCCACCGCCAAAAACGTCGGTGTGGATGTTGATGTAGTAACCGGACGGGTTATCAAACAATCCATTGATCGCATCTACTTCGTTTGCGAAGGTCGCGTCGGCAGGAGCAACGCCTACAACATAGTTCAGCGTGCCGGTCCCTGATGCGGCCGAGGGCACCGAGGCTGTTCCGCCTCCGATCCCTGTGTTCAGAAACACCGGACCGATGACGCCGGCTACTTGCTTGTGGATATGGAATCCGGTGAAGGTCGTCCCGCTGACGCTATCGACGCCGGTATATTCCGCATTGAAAATTGCAGCCGCTGCAATGACGTTCCCGGAAGCGTCTCTAGCCCTGAGTGCGGTGACTGTGGCAACGGCGGATGCGCCCGTGGTCAGCGGTGGTACCTCATTCGCCGAGCTCATCAGCGCCATCAGGACCTTCATGTCGGCTTTCGTCAACTGCCCGCGCATGGCTCCGCCGCCATGATCGGTGGTGTGAATGTTGACGTAGAAGCCTTGGGGGTTGGCGATGAGATCGTTGATCGTGCTGAGCGCTACCGCCGGAGCAGTCTGCGGGAACTGGACTTGCTTCTGGATTCGCAACTTGCCCGTCGCATCGATATCGATTTTCTTGTCGCTAGTGTTGACATCCGTGGGTATCACGATGGACCCTGCAACACCCGATGCGCCGCTGTGAATGTGCAATCCGGTTACGGTCACTGCCCCAGAGAACTTGCTGGAAATATCGAAGTCCACCGAGCCGGAAGTGATGGCGCCGGTTGCGTCACGAATTACGTGAACCCAAACGATCGCATTCGCGCTGCTGGTGTCGGTGATGGGCGGCGTTTCGTTCGCCGGCAGCATCGTCGTCAGGTAAGGAATCGTTTGCGCTGTGTCCGCCAGCAGCGCCGGCACCCACAGTAACAGCAACCCGGCGGTCCATCTAAGCGTGTTCTTCATGTGTTAACCCCCACTCAAGCTAAAGGAAAGGATACACGCAATACAAGGCAAGAACCTATGATGGATTTAGCTTCCGGCCGGAAAAGATCGGCCCAGGGTCAACCTTTTGTTGTCACGGTTACAGAGAGGAACGGGCGCGGATCAGGCGTGTCTTTCCCATCTCACGAGGGTCTCAATGGCGTGCCGATACCCGCATTCGGCGATCTGTTCAATCGCGTCAAAGTCGTCAATGCCAAATGCCTCGGTAGGCGGATGAAGGGCTAGGTCGCAAGAATCGCCATGGCCGGCGCTGTTGAGCATTGCGGTGCGTTCCAGGATCTCACAAATACTCGGCACGTGGGAGGCTTTTTGCCAAGGACGGAACTTGCTCCATAGAAGCTGGCTGGCTGATAGACCGTCGCCGCAATCGATCGACAAGGAAGGCTCGCCATGCGTGTTCGCATTTACAGCGATCACCGTACCGCCATCCAGGAGCTTGCGCATCGCCAGGCCAGGCTGGCTGTCGAGGATGCCTCCGTCCACCAGTAAGTCGCGGCCATCCGCCACCGGCGGCGCCAAGCCAGGGATGGACATGCTGGCGCGCACGTATTTTCTGAGCGGCCCCACGTGATGCTGAACCAGTTCGCCGCTGGTGAGATTGGTGGAAGCGCAATAGAAGCGCGTGCGAAGATCTTCAATGCGAAGGACGCCAAACATCTTCTGGAGAGCATCGGTCAAGCGTTCGCCTGTCAGAAGCGCTACCAGTGGCAATGTGTAATCGCCGAGTGGATCATTCTGGACCCAGCACTCGCGGTTCTGCTCGATCATCCGCTCGGAGTCCCATCCCAGAGCGCACTGCGCCCCGATCTCGGCGCCCATGCTCGTGCCGGCGATTGCATCGATGGGCACGCCGGCTTCGCGTAGCGCGTGGATCACGCCGATGTGTGCAAAGGCGCGCGCGCCGCCGCCGCTCAGAACCAGCCCGACGCCGCGGCCGGTCACCAGACGAGCCACTCGGCCGATATCGATACCCGAGTTCAAAGAAACGTGATGATGCATCGCGACAGAACGCAGCGCCAGCCAGGCGTCCGTGCCGGCAGGAATGCGGTTGTTGTCCGGGTGCGCCAGAACCAATTCGCGCCGGGCGCTCGACACGATCTGCTCCACTTGCCCGAGCGACGGATCGGAAGCCGCATCCGCTACCAGCACAATGCGGTCAGCCTGTCGAAAACAACGCTGCGTCCACGCCGACGGAGTCGCGTCGCTTTCATACAGAACATAGTCGTAACGCTGTTCCTGCTCGCTCAGGTACGCCAGCGTGGCTTCTTCATCGAACCCGCGAGTAGCGTCTTCAAAACGTCGCCGATCCAAATGGAGCGTTCGGCTACCCCAATCCAGTTCAGCCGCCAATTGCGCCGCGAATTCCGCCACCGGGGCGTGCTCTCCAGCCGGGGCCACACAAATCGTGTTGATGTGAGCAAAATGGGCAGACGGGGATTTCCGCAGGCGGCCCACGGTGTGCCGCGCCACCTGCATCAGTGCCCGCGGACATCGCTGCAGAATGCTTTCGACCGCGGATTGCGAAAGCCACAACAGACTCGAATCACGCACGGCCCGGACCGTGACCCGCCTCGGCTCGCGAGTCAGCAGCTCCTCGTCACCAATCATTTCGCCGGGAGTGAAGTCAGCCAATATCGTCTCGGTGCCATCCTGGTTTTCGGTCACCGCGCGGAGACGTCCACTGATCACCAGGTACAAGGCGTCGGCCACGTCGCCCTGGCGGAATAACGTCGCTCCTCCGGCCAAGTCCTCCGAGACCAGGTTGGATTCGAGACAATAATCAAGCCATACACCGTCCGCTGGACTCAGCCCCAATGCAGCCCGAAGCCGCGGCGCCGCCAAACTAACGCTGCTCTGTTCCGCGTTTTGTAGATCCATGACCTGGGCCATACTAATCCTCCAGCTCTATTCCGCCCTTCACTTAGTACAAGCGTCATCGCGGTCCGAGATAGATCACAATAGTTAGGCCCGTAACTGTATGCCAGCTTTGGGAATTAGCCGCGATGGAGTATTCCTGAGAAATACGACCCTCGTCGGTACCACCCAGTACGGAGGGTGGATTCTGGCGCTGAAAACAAAGGCGCATCGTTGGGATGGACGGACCCAATGGCAAAGCGATGTCGTGAATGCAATTCAGTTACTCAAGACGATATTGGCGTCTGCGGCGGATGTGGTTTCCAGTCCTGGAAGCCGCAAGATGCGCCCTCAACGGCCTGGCAGTACGTATCGGTGATCGCCCTG
Source organism: Bryobacteraceae bacterium (assembly GCA_041490325.1). Taxonomy (GTDB): domain Bacteria; phylum Acidobacteriota; class Terriglobia; order Bryobacterales; family Bryobacteraceae; genus Palsa-89. The sequence goes on from JBGPSX010000288.1 coordinate 3,862, forward strand.
ACATGCGGCGTAGTGGCGGCGTTCTGGTCCTTCGTCGACTAACTCTTCGCAGCCCGTGGTAAGACTGGCCGGCTGGCAAATTTGGGGGCAGGATCGGATTTCCGCCGCTCGAAATCCAAGCATGCAAAACTTTCCAAGGCGGAAACTCCGTGCCTGTACCCAACTTTGCCAGATGACCCGCCGCGTGCTGCAAGCGTTTCCGACCTAAACTTCCTGACAGGAAACCCCATATCGGGTACTGTGGAAGGAGGGATTCTGAATGGAAGTCCAACTCACCGACGACCAAAAGGCTTTTGTCCGCCAAGCGATTGAGAGCGGCCGCTACAGCCGCGAGGAAGACGCGCTACGAGAAGCCTTGTCGCTCTGGGAAGCACGCGAGCGCTGGCGCGCCGAAATCCTTTCCGCCGTGGAACTAGCCGAAGCGTCCCTTGCTGGGGGCGAAGGCCGTAGAATCACAACGCGCGAGGGATCTGTGCAACTCGCGGACCAGACAAAGAGACGTCAATTGCCGCCAGGGGCGCGCCTGTAGCCTTCAGGAAGGTTACGCTGCAGATCGCGGCCATCGTGAAGGATGCGGGCGATCTCGATCACGCCATCTTCGCGACGCCGATAGAGCAGGAAATGTCGCGGCTCCTTCACGCCAGGGCCGCTTACTCGGCTCCGGCTGAATTCCAGGTAATATGTGCGCGCGCCTTCGATCATGATCTCCGGGCGTTCCTTCGAGCCTGGCTGCTCGGGATCAGTTCCGATATCGCGGACGGCCTGCTTGATGAGCGCCCGGTAGCGCCCCGCTGCTGCTTTCCCAAATTTCTGCTCGCTCCATCGCAAAACATCACGGACATCTTGACGCGCGGCGGGGGCAAGCCTGAGCCGCGCGGAAACGCGCTTCTTAGCCACGCTTGCGGTCGGAGGCTATCTCGGCGGAGACTTCCTTTCCGATCCGGTCGATATAGACATCAAAGTCATCCATGGATTCAAACTCGATGCCCTCGCCCCGGTTAAGCTGATCGAAGCCTTCCTTAGCGGCTCCGCGCAGCCATTCGAGCTTGGCTTTGTGTTCCTGCTCATGCTGCTCCAGAAGCCGGAGGCCTTCGCGCACCACCTCGCTCGCATTGCTGAAGCGGCCGGACGTGATGCCAGCCTTGATGAAGCGGTCAAAATGGTCTGTCAGATTTACATTACGTGTTGGCATGATGGCGGTCGCCTTCTTCTACGCTATCAGATTGGCAATCATTGCCAATAAGAAGCCCGCAGCGAGTACTCGGCCGGGCGCCGATAATTCTCCAGTGCGCCGTTGAACGGCGCAAGTGACCTGAACGTCACACCCCTCCCCCGCATTGACTTGCCCCCCGCAACCGAATAGACTGCCTATAGATAGGAGCGGGTATGCCTGATGCCAAGTTGCACCTCGCAGTGGCGCGGGGTCTTGGGCTGGGCGTGTTGGCGTTTGGTGGTCTTCTAACACTGCCGTTGTCCTCGATCGCCGCCGTGTCGGCCGAGAAACCTGTGACGTTCGCCAAGGACGTTGCGCCCATCTTCCAGGCAAAGTGCGAAGCCTGCCACCGGACGAACTCCGTCGCGCCGATGTCGCTGATCACCTATGAAGAGACCCGGCCTTGGGCGCGCGCGATCAAAGAACGCGTCGTAACACGCAACATGCCGCCCTGGCATCTCGACAAAACCGTCGGCATCCAGCATTTCCAAAATGA
>JBGPSX010000289.1:0-5540 GCA_041490325.1 Bryobacteraceae bacterium
GCGCCGAAGTAGACCGGAGCCGATCCCGTGCCATAGTGCGTCATGGACGCGTTCAAGTTCGAGAAGAACGCGAGCAGCAGCGCCATCAACAGCGGCGGAGCGCCGGCTGCCAGACCCGCCGCGAGAAATCCGGGGTACAGGGCCGTAACGTGCGCGGTCATGCTTGCGAATCCGTAGTGCACGTAGAGGTAGCTAATAGCGAGCACCGCGGCCGCGGTCGGCCACTGCCATCCCACCATCTCATGAAAAACCGATTCTGAAAGCGTCTTGATGGTTCCGTTGTCCACCATGGCATCGGCCATCATGATGAGCGGAGCGAACCAGATCAACGCATCCCAGGCCTTGTGTTCGTGCAACAGGTCGTCCCACGTTAGAACGCGGCAGAGCAGAATCGCCGACACGCCTCCGAGCGCCACGAATGCGTTGGGAAATCCATGCCAGGGCGAAGTGATCCAACCGGCCATGACGCTCAAGAGAATCACCACCAGCCAGCGCTCGCCTCGGCTAAGCGGGCCCATGCGGCGCAATTCGTCGACGGCGTGACCCTGCGCCGCGCGAGTGTCGCAGATCTCCGGGGGACACAAGCGGTAGATCAGAAGCGGGACGATGATGAGAGAGAGCAGACCCGGCACCGAGGCGGCCAGCGCCCATTGGACCCAAGTCAGCTCCACGTGTCCGATCTTGTGCGCAAAGTCGACGATCAACGGATTCGCCGCCATCCCAGTCAGGAACATTGCGGAACTGGTGTAAGTGGCGTGGAAGCCGACCAACATCAGAAACGCTCCGATCCGGTTCGCAGTAGCGCCAGGCTCGGATTGAAACACCTGCGATAGGCTGCGCGCGATCGGATAGATAATGCCGCCGCCGCGCGCAGTGTCGGAGGGAACGAACGGCGCCAGCGCGACATCCGAAGCCGCAACGGAGTACCCGAGCGTGAGCGCATTGTGTCCGAATTGCCGGACGAACATGTAGGCCACCCGCATGCCGAATCCAGTGGCGGTCACGGCGCGCGCGAACAGGAACGCTGTGAAAATCAGCCAGACGGTGGCGTTGCTGAAGCCGGACAATACTCTGGTAGCGGGCACGATTCGCGCGAGCGCAAGGATCGTCATCGCGATCAGCGTGCTGGCGCCCATGGGAATCGGTTGCGCCACCAACGAAATGATGGTGCCAACGAACACCGCCAACAGATGACGCTGGCCTGCATTGAGGCCGGGGATCGGGATGAAGTAGAGCAGCACAGCCGGGACGAGCACGATCGCCCAGCGCGCTCCAGAGCGTAAAGGCACTTACGCTAGGATTCCACAGGTCGGTGTCACTCCGCGCGGAGGGCGGTCAGGGGATCAACGCGAGTCGCGCGAACCGCGGGGATGTAGCTGGCTGAGAGCGATACGAGACCGAGCAAACCGGCGACCAATGCATAGGTCGATGGATCGCTCGGCTTCACTTCATAAAGCAGCGTGGAGAGCACGCGCGTAACGCCGGCTGCGCCCGCGAGTCCGAGACCAATTCCAGCCGCCGTGAGAACTACTGCGCGCCGCAGCACCAACGCCCGGACTTCGCCAGGACGCGCTCCCAACGCCACGCGAATGCCGATCTCGCGCGTTCGTTGCGTCACAGCGTACGACATGACGCCGTAGATCCCTACCGCGGCAAGAATCAGCGCAATTGCGGCGAAGGTCATCAACAGCGTCGCGCTGAAGCGGGCCTTGGAAGTTGCGTCGCGAATCCGTTCTCGCATGGTCAGCACATCGAATACCGGTAAATTGCGATTGAGAGAATGCACCTCGCGGCGGACCGCATCGGTGAGTGCCGTTGGATTTCCAGCCGTTCTCACGAAGAGCATCAGGCTTCCATACGGAGACTGCATGTAGTTGATGTAAACATCCGGCGAGGGAGGCTCATCCATCTGGCCGTAGCGAACATCAGCCACAATGCCGATCACCTCGGCGCGATCGTCGAAGCCTTCTCCTTGTCCAACTGCGATCGGCTTACCGATGGGATCTTCGGATGGCCAGAATCGTCGCGCGGCGGTTTCATTGATGAGCACCACTCTGGGCGCGCCAAGGCGGTCGGCGCTCGTAAACAGGCGGCCTTTGATTAACGGTACGCGCATCGTTTTGAAATATTCGGGTGAAGCCCACTGGATGCCGACGATCGGCTGCGAGCCTCGTCCCACCGGTGGCCGGTCTTTGAACTCGATGCCAGTTGCATTGCATCCGCCTGCCAGTGGGAAGCAGTAATGCATTCCGGCGTCGACTACGCCAGGCAGCGCCTGGATGCGACGCTGCAGTTCGGTGAAAAATGCCACGGAAGTATCACCCGTTTCAGGGATCGCCGGCAGATTCACGCGTAGCGTCAGGACATTGTCGACGTCGACGCCAATGCGAGTGGCCATGAGTCTCGCAAAACTCTTAATCATCAGGCCGGCGCCGATCAGCAGCATCAGCGCGAGCGCGATCTCGCTGGTGATCAGCAGGCTCTTGCCCGTCAGAATGCGCCCGCTGCCGAGGCCGGAAGCCTTGGAGCCGCCGGTCTTCAACGCATCGGTCAGGCTGGGACGGGAGGCTTGTAGCGCCGGCAGCAAGCCGAACAGGACGCCGGTCGCGAGCGCGATGCTGCAGGTGAACAAGAGCGCGCGTGAATCCAGGTGAATCGAGCCAAGGCCGAGCACGGTCAAGCCTGAAAATCTGCGGCCGAAGACGCTTCCCGTGGCGGGGTTGATGACGCTCAGCAGCCGCACTCCCAGCCACGCGATGGCGACGCTGGCAACGGCGCTCAGCATGGCGAGCAGTACGCTTTCGGTGAGCAATTGGCGGACTAGGCGTCCGCGTCCGGCGCCCACCGCAAGCCGGACTGCGATCTCCCGCTCGCGCGAAGTCGCTCTCGCCAGCAGCAGATTGGCGATGTTCACGCAGGCGATCAGCAAAACGCATCCCACGGCGCCGAACAGCACCAGCACCGATTTACGGATCGCGGGTTCGACGCGTGCTTCATCCATGGTCCGCGCTTTGGCGCCCCAGTCGTGAAAGACGGCGTCCTGGTGAGCCTGGTCGACCTGAACGCCCGCGACGGTGACGGCGGCTTTGGCCTGGCCGTAAGCAACGCCAGGCTTCAATCGGGCAATTAACTCGTAGGAATGATTCCAGCGCCCCGTCAGGTTGCGCGCATTCAACGTGTGGACAGGCACCCAGATTTCCGCGAGGCCGCTCAATGCGCGGAAGCCTGCCGGTAGGACCCCGACGACGGTATACGGCTTCGTGTCGAGGGTCACCGTTTTCCCGACAATCTTCGGATCGCCGCCGAATCTTCTGAGCCACAGACCGTTCCCGAGAATCGTGACGAAGCGTGTTTCAGGCGTAGCATCTTCTTCTGGGAGAAAGTTGCGGCCCACCAACGCGTTGACGCCCAGCGTCGGGAAGTATGACTCGCTGACTATTTCCGCGCGAATTCGCTCAGGCTCGGCATCCCCCGAGATATTAAACGTCGCAGTTCGATAAATGGCCGCACTTTCGAAAACCTTCTGAACCTGAAGGAACGTTTGGTACTTGGGGTATGACCAAACGCTGTCGTCCCGCGGTGGCCGGCCCCGCATGCTGGGCGTCGTGATGGAAACTTTCATGAGCCGGCCGGGATCGCGAAAGGGCAGCGCGCGCAAGATGGTCGCATCCACGACGCTATATATCGCGGTGTTGGCCCCGATGCCGACAGCCAGCGTCAGAACGGCGATGAGCGCGAACACCGGCTGTTTCCACAGTGTTCTTGCGGCGTAACGGATATCCTGAATCAAGCCTTCCATGCTGCCTCCATCGCGATATCATTTCCTGTTGGCATTGTTGTTATACCGGGGTTTTGCCGGGAGGTTACCACGTGCGTGTCCTCATCGCAGACAAATTCGAGCAATCCGGCCAGGACGGGTTGCGATCCGCGGGTTGCGACGTATCGTATCAGCCTGGTCTCAAAGACGAAGCGCTGGCCGACGCGGTTAGGCAGATTCTTCCGGATGTCCTGGTGGTGCGATCGACGAAAGTCACCGAAGCTATTCTGAGTGCAGGTGCGTTGAAGCTGGTGGTTCGCGCCGGTGCAGGTTACAACACCATCGATGTCGCGGCAGCTTCCAGGCGCGGCATTTATGTGTCGAATTGTCCGGGCAAAAACTCCGTCGCGGTCGCCGAGCTTGCGTTCGGACTGATTCTCGCGTTGGATCGCCGTATTGCCGACAACGTGATCGCGCTGCGCCAGGGCCAATGGAACAAGGCTGAGTTTTCGAAAGCGCGCGGGTTGTTTGGCCGAACCCTGGGCCTGGTTGGCTTGGGCCAAATCGGCCGCGAGATGATTCCGCGCGCAAAAGGATTCGGCATGCCGGTCATGGCCTGGAGCCGCAGCCTGACTCCGCAGCACGCCAAAGACCTAGGCATCGAATACAAAGCGTCTCTAGCCGAAGTTGCCGGCGCCGACGTCGTGAGCCTGCATCTCGCATTAAATTCCGAGACACGTGGCTTGATCGATGCGACGTTTTTCACGGGGATGCGGCCGGGCGCGTACTTCATCAACACGGCTCGCGCCGAAGTGGTCGATCAGGACGCGTTGGGACGAGCGATCCGGGAAAAGCGAATCCGCGTAGGCCTGGACGTCTTCGCGCAGGAACCCAGTGCTGGTACGGGCGACTTCGCGGACAAGATTGTGCAGGCGGACTCAGTGTATGGCACGCATCACATCGGCGCGTCCACCGACCAGGCACAGGAAGCGATCGCGGCCGAAACCGTTCGCATCGTGAAGACTTTTCAGGACACCGGCCACGTCCCGAACGTAGTGAATCTGGCGAAAGCGACGCCGGCAACTTGCGCTATGGTCGTCCGGCACCTCGACCGGCCCGGGGTGCTGGCGAGTGTTCTGGACGCGATCAGCGGCGCCTTCATCAACGTTCAAGAGATGGAGAATATCGTATTCGAAGGCGCCGAGGCGGCAGTAGCGCGGATCCATCTCGAAACCGAACCCAACCCCGAGCTGCTGGCTCAGATCCGGCAATCGAATTCCAATATTCTCGAAATCGGCCTGATCCGCATACACTGAGGCTCGGCAAACCGCGCGCTACTCTGGTAGTAGACGGGATGTTTCCGATCATTCAGAAGGCTGCAGGGGCGCTCGATCCGGTGTGCGGTATGACCGTGGATCCGCAACAGGCCGCAGGCTCATCGACGTACCAGGGCAAGACGTACCACTTCTGCTCCAAGGGCTGCGTGGCGAAGTTCGACCGCGATCCTGAGAGATATCTGCATCCCGACGCCAAGCCGGAACCCATGCCGGCCGAAGCGAGCTCTGCCGAATACACCTGCCCGATGCATCCGGAAATGCGGCAGATCGGACCGGGCTCCTGTCCGAAATGCGGGATGGCCCTCGAACCCGTGGTTGTCTCGCTCGACCTGGACGAGGCGAATCCAGAATACGACGACATGCGGCGGCGGTTCTTCATCAGTCTTGTGCCGACCGCTGCTCTGCTCGCGATGATGTTCGGGGGCCTGCATGCACCCTGGGTCGAA
>JBGPSX010000290.1:0-5535 GCA_041490325.1 Bryobacteraceae bacterium
ATTCCAAATGGGACGATGACGGTGGGATAGCCGGGCTTGGCTGCGATGGAGGCTCCGTTTGCGCCCGGGAAGAGCAATGCGTCGAGATTGTTCGCTTTCAGTGCTGCGTCGATGCCTTGCGTGCCTCCCAGCGCGATGTCTTTGGCGCGATCAATCTCGTAGCGCGCCCGATCTGCCTCGACATCCATCTCATCGGAAACATCCAGGTTGGACTGGCCGAATCGAATTGCGCCGGACTTGGTGTGCGTGATGTTCCACTCGCGCAGCTCGGTCAGACTCTTCACTGGAGCGGAGGGCCCCAACGAGGCGAGCCATTTGTTGAAGTCGCGCTTCATTCCGTATTTCAGCACTACGGAACAATCCGCGTCCTTGCCCTTCACATCGTTGGCTCCGGAGCACTGACCCCATGACAGCAAGTTGTTCTTGGGATCTTGACTGATGACGCTCGGAATATTGGCTGGGTCCACGATAATTGCGCCTTGTTTCTTGAGAATGTCGATTGCCTCGGCCATCACCTTGGCTTGATCGCCATTGAGACCTCCCCCTCGACCGCCACGTCCTCCGCCCGTTCCGGCAGCCGCCGCGCTTCCTCGGCCTGCAGCGCCAGGAGGCGTGATGCGGTCATAGTAGAACGCCCGCGGGATTCCGATGCGCGCGCCTTTGAGGCCGTCTGCTTTTAGAAAACGCGTATAGTCGCGGCCGGGCGCGGGCGTGCAGGTTTTCGTGGCGGGGTCATTCGAATCCGGCGCAGCGCCTTCTAGCGCGCCGAACATGATGGCAACATCGGTGACGCTTTTCGCCATCGGACCGGCGGTGTCCTGGTCGGCAGTGATCGGGATGACGCCGTAGCGACTGATGCGGCCGACGGTGGGCTTGATGGCCGCGAGCATGTTCTGGTTGGCCGGGCTGAGAATGGATCCGGACGTTTCGGTGCCGACGTTGGCGGCCCAGAAATTGGCCGACGTGCCAATGCCGGAGCTGGATCCGCCGGTTTGAAGCACGGGCCGTCCGTCGGCAGTGCCTTCGCGCGGGTCGCGCCGCGGATCGTAGGGGTTCATGCCGAATCCGCCCACCGCATTGTAGTTGCCCGGCATCGGCGAGGGCGCGCCGGCCACCCAGTTCGCCAGCTCGGTGAGACCGGTCTTCGCAATGATGATGGCGCCTGCATCGCGCAGGTTTTTGGTCAACGTCGCGTCGTAGGGAGGAACGAAACCTTCAAATGCCAGCGCCCCGCCTGTGGTTGGAAGGTCGTTGGTTTGGATGTTGTCCTTGAGAGCCACCGGAATGCCATGCAGCGGTCCTCGTACTTTTCCTTGAGCGCGCTCCCGATCCCGCGCGTCGGCTTCTTGAAGCGCGTTGCGATTCACCGTGATCACGGCGTGCAGCTTCGCGTCATACATCGCGATCCGGGTAAGATATTGCGTCACCAGTTCGCGCGACGTGACGCGACCTTGCTCCATGGCCGTGCGCATGTCGGCGATGCTGGTCTCAACAACCGTAAACGACGATTCAGAAGCGCCGCGCTTGCTCTGTCCATGCAGCGAGAGGACCAGGATGGCAGCGGCCAAGGAAAACAACAAAAGGAGTCGTTTCATTGTGGCCTCATTCTCACATGTAATGTGTTTCGGGATAACAATGGTAGCACTCCGAAAAGCTCAAGATCTTTCCGTGATGTTGATGAACCGATCGACAGGAAGGCCTGTGAATCGCTCGACTTTTCCGCTGGGAAGGGGCCAGCGAATCTCCAGCCAATCCAGCTTGCTGTTAATCCCCAAACCGAGCACTTCACGCGGATCGTGTGACGAGAGATAACTGCCGCCGCCGTTCTTGAGCCGGGAACGTACGACGCCGCCGGCCGACCATGTGATTCGTGCTCCAATCGCGTCGCGGTTGCATTTCACGCCTTGCAGTCGCAGCCCCAGCCAGTGATTGCCTGATCCCGATTTGTTGCGCAGCAGCAACGGCGCTCCTCCGTTGTTCCCTATCAGAACATCGAGGCGCCCGTCATTGTCGAAGTCGCCGACGGCCAGCCCGCGCGCGGCGTACGACTTTGTGAAAGCAGGACCAGCGCTGGCGCTGACGTTGCGCAGGACGCCGTTCTCACGGTGGAACAAAAGCAGGGGTTCCCTGTACTTCACCCGCGGCGAATAGCTTTCGATCATGTCATCCGGATGGCCGTTGGCCAGAATCAGGTCCACGGAGCCGTCGTTGTCGTAATCGAAAAACTTCAGCCCCCAGCCGCTGAGGAAGCGCGTTGCCTGTGCGACGTTTTGCCGGATTGCGATATCGGTGAAGGTTTCGTCCTTGTTGTTCTGATAAAGGGAGAACGTCTCCTGATCGACGTTGGCGACGAAGAGATCCTGCCATCCATCGCCGTTCAGGTCGGCGGCATCCACGCCCATGCCCGATCGGGCCTGCCCGTTCTCGCTGAACCCAACCTCGGCCAAAAGCGCAATTTCGTCCCACTTGGTCTGGCCCCTGGCATCCGGCCCGCGATTCACGAACAAGAAGTCCTGCACCGTGTCGTTGGCGACGAACAGATCCATTCGCCCGTCGTTGTTGATATCGGTTGCAACCACACCCAGCGCCTTGCCGAGTGATTTCTGGATGGCCGTTCCGTGTCCAACCTCGGTAAACGTCCCGTCTCCGTTGTTATGAAACAACAGGCTCGAAGTGCCTTGGAACATGCGGGGGATGCAGTAGAAATGCTTGCCGAGCTTGTTGTCGCCGCACGAGAGATGGCTGTCCTTCCCATAGTCGACGAAGCTGCATACAAACAAATCGAGCCGCCCATCGTTGTCGAAATCGAACCAGACTGCGCTGGTGGTCCAGTGCCCGTTGAAAACTGCGGCTCCTAAACCTGCTTTTTCGCTGACATCGGTGAACGTGCCGTCGCGGTTGTTGTGATAGAGGATGGGGTTGCCGTAAGCAGTCACGAAGAGGTCGGGATAGCCGTCGTTGTCGTAGTCGCCCGCCGCCACGCCCATCCCGAAGGTGTTCGCCGCGACGCCGGCCTTTTCGGTGACATCGGTGAACGTCCCATTTCGGTTGTTCCGATACAATGCGCTTCGAATTGGATTCTTCGGAGTGTAGAAGTCGGATGGGCCGCTATTGACCAGGAAAATGTCCATCCAACCATCGCCGTCGTAGTCGAGAAAGGCGCAGCCGGGACCGAGAGTTTCGGGCAGAAACCGCAGGGGCGACATGGCGTTGTCGTGTACCCAGGCGATACCACTGGCCTCACTCGGAACTACCTCAAATAGTGGACCGTCTGTCTCGGCGCCCGCGCGCTGTAACGAGAGCCCCGCACCTGCGAATAGGAAGCTTCTGCGAGATAACGGCATCTGATCCTGATAGCCATTCTAGTTGGGTTTTTGCTGAATCGCGGCCGTGCTATACTTCATCCAACGGAAGGTCAACGGGGCAGTTTGTTCTTTGGAGGTTTCGTATGCTGAATGCGTTTTGGCGCGCCGGCTTGTTTGCGGCGCTTTTGATTTTCTCGGCCACCCTCTCCACGGCGCAGCTCGATACCGGGGCCATCGTTGGGACCGTTCGCGACTCGAGCGGCGCAGCCGTTCCAAAAGCAACCATCACCGTAACCAACACGGCCACAGGCGTCGCTGTAACTACGGAGACGAACACGGCGGGAGAGTACCAAGTAACCGCGTTGAAGCCCGGGACTTACTCGGTGAAAGTGAGTGCTTCGGGCTTTGCGTCACAAGTCAATAACGGAGTCGAGATGCACGTGCAATCGCGCCCATCCATCGATTTCAGTCTGAAAGTCGGCGAGGTGTCCACCACCATTGACGTCGGCGCCGTGACGCCTTTGCTTCAGACGGAAACCGCCAATGTCGGCGGGGTTGTCCAACAGCAGCAGATTGTCGATCTGCCGCTCAATGGCCGCCGTTATGCCGATCTCGCGCTGCTCGAAGCTGGGATTCAGAAAAACCTGACCAACACGAACAACGTCGCGCCGGACCGGTTCAGTTCCAACGGCAATCTCGAAACACAAAACTACTTTTCACTCGATGGCGTGGACAACAACTCGGGATCCACCAATCTGCAGGAAGGCTCGGTGCAGGCGGTTCAGCCACCGCCAGACGCGCTGGAAGAATTTCGCGTGCAAACACGCACTTACTCGACTGAGTTTGGGACGTCGGCCGGCGCCGTGATCAATGCGACGCTTAAGTCGGGGACGAACCAATTCCATGGCAGCGCGTGGGAGTTTTTGCGGAACAATCAACTGGATGCGAACACGTATTTTAACAACGCGGGCGGCGTTCCGAGAGGGCACTTTGTTCAGAATCAATACGGAGCTACGATCGGTGGCCCCATCATTCGCAACAAGACCTTCTTCTTCGGCGATTTTCAGGAATTCGCGAGCCGCAAAGCGACTACGGTCAATTCCGCGGTTCCCACTCCGCTGATGAAGGCCGGCAACTTCACCGAACTTCGCACGTCGCTCACCGACTCCAAGGTTCCCAGCCAGGCGGGCTGCATTTCCGGCAACGTGATCAAGTCCGGCTGCATCGATCCTACCGGTCAAAAGTTGCTGGCTCTATTTCCCGACCCGAACCTTCCGGCAGCGGTGGCGAATCTCGGAAAGCCGGCCACCTGGACAGGCAGCGCGAACTATCAATTCCAATACTCGGTTCCGAACGACACTTACTCCTGGGACACGCGCATTGACCACAACCTGAACGACAGAAATCGCATCTTCGGCCGTTATAGCGACTATCACGTCGATCGCCAGGATCCACCCTGGGCCAGTGACCCGATCGCCGGCAATGGCAATTTTGCGACGCAGTACCGTATTCGCGGACGGTCCGTTGCGCTGGCCTGGACCGACACGATCTCGTCATCGATGTTGAATGAACTGCGCGGCGGCTTTAATCGAGACTTCGCACACAGCGATCCGATCGGATTGACGCTGGGACAATCGCTGGCTTCGCAGTACGGTCTCACTGGGATTCCCGCCGGTCCGAACGATGCGGGTATTCCGCCCATCAACATCACCGGTTTGCAACGCCTGGGTACCGCGCCCTGGCGGCCGCAAGTACAGATCTCGCAAGTCTGGCAGTTGCTCGACACCTTGAGCTGGCTCAAGGGCGAACACAGTTTCAAATTCGGCTACGAGCATCGGCATGCGAGCGACAACTTCCTGGACATTCAATCCTTGCAAGGTCAGATGAGCGCTTCCGGCATCTACACAGGGAACGTCGGCCTCGGTGTGCCGGACTTTCTGTTGGGCGACATCAGTACGGCTCAATTAACCACACCGACAGTCGTGCACAATTACCAATACGCGAACAACTTCTTCGCACAAGACACGTGGCGTCTGAAGTCGAACCTTACGTTGACTTATGGCCTGAGATACGAGCTTTTCTCGCCGCTCCTGAATCACCAGAACGCCTTGGCTAACTTCACGCCTGCTAACGGCGGGAGCTTCATAACGGCGCAGGACGGCGATTTGTACCAGCGGGCCCTGGTTCATCCCGACCGGAATGACTTTGCTCCACGCGTCGGTCTGAGCTA
>JBGPSX010000291.1:0-5523 GCA_041490325.1 Bryobacteraceae bacterium
ACTGGCCGCTCTGGACGGTGGGCGAAGCTATCGGACTTACGGGCTTTGTCTTTGCAGCAAGGAATCGAGAATATCGGGAATCTCGAACACCGCGCGATTCTTGATCGCTGCGGCATTGGCCCGAAACCGCGCGAAGTTAGCCGGCTCGAGCAGTTCACGCAATCCGGCATCGATATCGTGGAACGATTTCAACACGACTCCAACCTGCTTCTCACGAATCCATTCCGTGTTGTAACGCTCCTGCGGCAATGTCCAAGCGCTGCGTTCCACCACAACCGGCAACCGCATCGCGAGCGCTTCACTGATGCTGCCTGGTCCCGGTTTACCGACGAAGAAATCAGAGAGGTGCATGAAATACGGGACTTCGCTGGTAAACTCCTCGATGTGCTTCGGAAACGCGGTCTTCAACCCGCGCAGCCGCTCCGCCAGCTTCCGGTTCTTTCCGCAAAGAAAAATAAACTGTGCCGAGGCGGTCACTCGCCGCGCGACGTCCAGCATCGCGCGCGATCCTTCGCCGCCGAACAATACGAGCCCCGTGGGCAGCTTGGGATCGAGCCCCAAACGCTGGCGCTCAACCGTGCGATCCGCGGCGACCGGCTCGTAAAACATGGGCCGCAGTATCATGCCGGAAGCCTGAAACACGCGCTCACGCGGATAACCAAGCGCCGCTGCCTGCTGGACAGCCTTGTCGCTCCCGCAGACCAAGTACTGCTCCTGCCGCTCGATCCAGAAGTGCGGCGGATAATCGGCGATGTCGGTCAGGATCGTAACGAACGGGCTACCTGGAAGACTCGCGCGCAACGCGCGATTGAAATTCGGAACCAGCGATACCACCAAATCGCGCCGTCCCTGCGCCCAGAATTGCTTCAACAAACGCACTTGACCGCCGTGATAGAGCCGGATCAAAACGTGCATCGCCGCGGTCAATTGCGGCGATCCGAGCGTCCAGCCTTTTTTTAATATCAGGTTGTAGACATCCTGCAGCCGGATGCCGGTATACTTGCGGAAAATGTCCAGCGGGTCGAGAATCTCCTGCAGATTGACCAAGCGGACTTCCCACGCCCGGCCCTGCTTCTCGATCACTGCTTTCAATGCGTTGGCGGCCGCCCGATGCCCGCCTCCAGCGTCAAAGAAAACGAAATCCAGATGCTTTGCGTCCAACGTTCAGTCTGTCACAGTTAGCAGGCAAAGAATAGGCGAATATCAAAACGAAAACATTTATTCAACAAAATGTAATAACCACTGCGATATCGTGGAGATAGCTTATGTGGGGCTTCATCATCAGACGCGACTACAGCCTGATGCATCGGGTCAACAGTTGGCTGGCGCCACGCTGGATGCGCGCTTATGTTATCGGATCGACGCGCGGCGGCGACGGTTGGCTCTGGTATGCCATGGGTCTTGCCATCCTCGGGTTCGGCGGTGAGCATCGCTATGCCGCAGTGGGATCAGCGTCGCTCGCATCGATTTTGAGCATCCTGCTGTTCATGGGTCTGAAGCGATGCACCTCTCGCCGGCGTCCGTGCGAGATTGCGCCGCACTGCTGGGCCACCTTGCTGCCGCCGGATCAATTCTCGTTTCCTTCCGGCCACACCATGACGGCTTTCGCGGTCGCGATCCCGCTGATGCTTTACTACCCCTGGCTGACCATCACGCTGCTGTTCTGCGCTCTGAGCATCGCATTATCGCGCATTCTGCTCGGCATGCATTTCTTGAGTGATGTGGTGGCTGGCGCCGTTTTAGGAACGGGCCTCGGATATTTAGCTTTCTTCGTGTTCCAGTAATTACTCGGCTGCCCGGAATATGAGGACCGCTCCCTTTGGTCACGGCTCGGTTGCGCCGCGCGTCAACTTGTCGACTCGCGCGCGAATCGCGTCGGCCTTGTAAATCGGCGCGGAGCAAGTGCTGCCGGTACAAATGAACGCCGCCGCGTTCTTCAACTCTGGATACTGAACGTCCGGATTCGGCAGCCGGCCTTCACGCACGTCCCACCATTCCAGTCGTAAGTAGCCGGACGGATAAGCCACAGCCGAATGAAACAAGGCCTGCGCGTCTGGATCGTCCTTGTGCCCAACGATCGTAATGTGAATTGGCTCGCTCGCAAGTTCGAGGTTCGCGAGCAGCGTGCCACCGGTCGGCAGGAAGCGCGCAATCTGCGGCGCCGCAAGATACCGCATGGCACGCTCCGCCATTTTCCGATAGACCGTGTTACCCGAATAGAGCGCTAGTAGATTGCCGAAACGCGCCATCTGCATGTTCTCGTCGCGCTGCGGCTTGGGAGCATAAGCGCGATCGGTGGGAGCCTTGGCCGTGATAAAGCCCGCTTCACCACCCGAAAAATTCGCGTCGATGAATTTTGCGGCGGCTTCAGCATGCGCCAACCATCGCCGCTGCCCAGTCACTTCGTAGAGAGCCAGAAATGCGCGGCCCATCGCCAGCGTTTCGGCCATGTACGGCCCGGCGATGTCCATTGCATCGTGACGGAACCCGCCACCCGCAAGCGCCCGGTTCTGCAAGATCCACTCCGCGGCACGCACGGCCTGGTCCAGATACTCTGCCTCGCCCGTCGCCGCATACAACGTCGCGATGGCTTCGATGGCCCATCCGTTCTCGCGCGAATAGATGTGCTTGTCGACGCGCGGAATCCCAAGCTTCCTCCGCCCGGCGTCGTCCAGCTTAAAGAACGCGTCGCTGTGCTGCCCATTCACCAGATCCGCATTCTGGCTGGTGTAGAACGCGCCTTCCGGACTCATAAGAAAACTTTTCAGAAACCATGCCACATCCCGCGCGGCTTTCAGATACGCGGGGTCCTTCCATTCCTCGTACGCCAGCGAGTAGATCCGCAAATTGCCGGCCTGAAATGCCATGATCTTCTCGAAGTGCGGTTCGTTCCAGTCGCCGCCCACCGAGTATTGATACACGCCGCCCCACACCGGATCGATAAGCTTGAATTGCGCATTCAACGTCTGCCGCGCCATCTGCTCCGACTTCTTGTCGCCGCTGCGCGCCCGTGCCATCGCGTATTCAGTGGAGTTCCAATCCAGATATTTCTGATCGAATCCCCAACTGCCGTGCTTGGAATCATACTGCCCGAAGTAACGCGACTCGAGATCCTTGCGCTGCGCATCTGTCAACAACGAATTGCTGCCGAATTTCACCTGAACCTCCGGGCGTACCGACGGCCCTGGTGTCGGATCGGCAATAATCGCTTTGAGCATGGCGATCATCTGGCGCGGTTCAATGTATCCCTGCCGCTTGACGATCTCCTTGCCGTTCCCGCCGAAAACCACGGTCGCCGGCCAGCCGTAATCTTCGTAGCGATTCGAAAGATCCGGCCGAGCATCCTGGTCCACACGCACAGGAATATATTTCGACTTCATGAGCGAGATGACTTCAGGATTCTTGTAGGTGGTTTCGTCCATGACGTGACACCAATGGCACCAGATCGCTTCCAGATCCAGAAGCACGAACTTGTTCTCGCGCTTGGCCTGATCGAAGATGGCATCTGACCAGGGCTGCCAGTCGATCGGCGATTTCTTAGGCTCGGCGCTCCAAATTGAAACAGTGACCGACAGGATGCCCAGAGCGCGCGAGATTCTCATATCTTCCTCCTACGGTGGCTGACCAGCTATAGTAACTTCAAGATTCGAGAGGCTGTGTCTACTACTTTAATCGAAGATAGCTACGGCGCGTCGCACGTGCGGCTGATCAAGGTGCGCCGCATGCAGGATCGTCATGACCTCAAGGAGCTCTCGGTCGGCATCCAGTTCGAAGGTGAGTTTGCAAGTGCGTACACCACCGGAGACAATCGCAGCATCCTGCCCGCCGACACCATCAAGAACACCGTCTACGCGCTCGCCAAGCTGTACACCATCGAGCAGATCGAAGACTTCGCGCAGGAGCTGATCAATCACTTCCTCACTGACAAGCCACAGGTGAGAAAGGTGCGAGTGGAGATCGCAGAGTATCTATGGACGCGAATTCCATTTGGCGGAAAGCCTCACCCCTGGTCCTTCATGCCGGCCGGACCCGAGCGGCGGACGACCGTCGTTACGGGCAATCGCGAGACCGTCCTGATCGAAGCCGGCATTGAGAATCTGCAAGTCGTCAAGACCACCGGGTCGGGATTTGAAGGCTACCTGCACGATCCATTCACGACGCTCAAGGAGACTGCCGACCGAATCCTGGCGACCGCGGTGAAAGCGTCCTGGCTTTATTCCGACAACGAAATACCGTTCGCGGTTTACTGGCACGGCGTGCGCGAGGCTATTCTCGACACCTTTGTCGAGCACGAAAGCCGATCCATGCAATACACGCTGCACGCCATGGCGGAAGCGGTGCTGGAACGTTACAGCGACATCGCCGAGATCCACCTCTCCGTGCCGAACAAAGACTGCCGGCTGGTCGATCTCGGCCTTTTCGGACTCGAGAATAACAACGAGGTCTTCGCACCCGCTGAGGAACCGTACGAGTTGATCGAAGCCCGGCTCCGCCGCGAAAGCATCGATGAGTGACTGCCTTCGGCTATATTGGTAGCTCATGCTTGTCGTCATGCAAGAGGGGGCCGAGGAGTCCCAAATCCAAAAAGTAATCGATCGTCTGGTCTCGATGGGCTTTATCGTCCATCGTTCCTCAGGCGTGGTGCACACCGTTCTGGGAGGTGTCGGACCCGTCGGCGATGTCGATCCAATTGAGTTCGAGGTCATGGATGGCGTCAAGGAATGCCACCGGATCGTGGCGCCGTACAAACTCGCGAGCCGTCACTTCAAACCGGGCGGAACGGTGGTCAAGATCCGGGATGTCGAAATAGGCGGCACACAAGTGGTGGTCATGGCGGGACCATGCAGCGTCGAAACCCGCGATCAGATTGAGCAAATCGCCGAGGCCGTCGCCAAAGATGGCGCGAAAGTCATCCGCGGCGGCGCCTTCAAGCCCCGCACGTCTCCCTATAGCTTCCAGGGCCTGGGGGAAGAGGGACTGCGTCTCCTGCGCGAGGCGGCCGACCGCCATGGTCTGCTGGTGGTCAGCGAAGTCATGGATCAGACTCAAATTCCGCTGCTTGCCACCTACGCCGACATCCTGCAAGTGGGCGCACGCAACATGCAGAACTTCAACCTGCTGCGCGAACTCGGCCTGCTGCGCAAACCGATCCTCCTGAAGCGCGGTATCTCAGCGACCATCGAGGAATTGCTATCCAGCGCCGAGTACATTATGTCAGGCGGCAACTACGAGGTAATTTTGTGCGAGCGCGGCATTCGCACTTTTGAAAACTATACGAGAAATACCATGGATATTTCCGCAATTCCGGTGGTGAAAGCGCTCTCGCACCTGCCCATTGTCGCGGATCCTTCGCACGGCACCGGGCGCCGCGACAAGGTGCTGCCGATGGCGCGCGCAGCCGTAGCCGCCGGCGCCGACGGCTTGCTGGTGGAAGTGCACAATGATCCCGATCACGCGCTGAGCGACGGCGCCCAATCGCTGCGCCTGGAACAGTTCACCGAGTTGATGGCTCAGTTGCGGATG
>JBGPSX010000292.1:0-5510 GCA_041490325.1 Bryobacteraceae bacterium
TATGTCCGCCCCGCGGCAGGAACCGGCCATCACAGAAGCAGTCATCATCATCAGGAAGAAAGTACCTGGTCACGCAGCCCATCATGGCGGCGCCTGGAAGGTGGCCTATGCGGACTTCGTGACGGCGATGATGGCGCTCTTCATCGTCCTTTGGTTAATGGGCTCGAGCGAACCGGTCAAGAAAGCGGTGGCCAGCTACTTTAAGGATCCATCGAACAAGCTTGTCGAGAAAGGCTCCGGACAAGGCAACATCGGCGAGAACATCGGCTTAGGCAAAGACGACATGACTAAGCTCAAAGAGAA
Organism: Bryobacteraceae bacterium; assembly: GCA_041490325.1. GTDB lineage: Bacteria > Acidobacteriota > Terriglobia > Bryobacterales > Bryobacteraceae > Palsa-89. The sequence goes on from JBGPSX010000292.1 coordinate 304, forward strand.
ACTGGAGATGGCGATGAAGCAGGCGCCAGAGTTGGACAAACTGAAGGATCAGGTGCAGATGACCGTCACCGGCGAAGGTCTGCGCATCGAGCTGCTCGAGAGCGATGTCGGCACTTTCTTCGCAAGCGGCAACGCGCAACCGACGGAATCGGGAACGGAAATGCTTAAAATGCTTTCAAGCGAGCTGGGCAAAATGCAGAACCGCCTGTTCCTCGAAGGTCATACCGACGCGAAGCCTTTTGTATCCAAGAATGGGTACTCAAATTGGGAGCTGTCCGCCGATCGGGCCAACGCCGCCAGAAAGCTGATGCAGCAAAGCGGCCTCAAGGCGGATCAGGTGGCCGAAGTGCGAGGCTTTGCCGACCAACAACTACGCAAGGCTGACGATCCGAACAGCTCATCCAACCGGCGCGTTTCGATCGTAGTGAAGTACCGCGCGCCAGGGGTGAAGTACTAGCGTGTTCGGTTTGGAGATGCTTTGGCAAGGAACGCCTTGACGCCGGGATCATCGTTGTACAGATAGCCAAATAGGGGCATGTATAGAAACAACGTGGAATGGTCTTCATAGACACGTTTGGCCCAGATCAGGAGTTGGTTATGGTCTCCCAATGCCGAACACAACTCAAGCACCAACAAGGGCTCGACGTATTGGTTTTGACGAAGGCCCTCCAACTGGCTGAGGACGCGCCGCGCATCGGCGGGGCGGCCCTCCCAAGCAGCTGCCTCGCCGAACAAAGCCAGCATGGCCGGCACGCCCGCCGATTCCGGGTGAGCCTTCTTTAGAGCATTGATGGCGCGGCTTGCCGATAGAAGGTCGCCTTTGTGGTAGTAAGCCTGCGCTCTTTCCAAAAAGAACAGCGGCTGATCGGGAAACAGCTCGCCCGCTTTGTCTATGAATTGGACCGCCGCATCCCACTTCCTCGCGATGAGAAGCTGGTTTCCTATGTCCCAATGAATCGGCAGGGAAAGCGGATCAAGCGCCAGCGAGGCTTGCATCTCCTTCGTGGCTTCGTCCAGGCGCCCCTGCGCCTCGAGAGAATGCGCGTACCAGTGGTGGACGTACCCGGAGCCGGGATTGAGTTCCATCGCACGCCGGATTTCGCGTTGTGCTCCCACCGAGTCCCATTCGTAGTCGAGCTTCACAATCGCCACCGAGGTATGCGCCTCGGCCAGATTCGGATCCAGTGCAACAGCCTTGTCAGCAGCCTCTTTCGCTTTCGGCATCACTTCTCTTGGCGGCGACACAAAGTTCTCGGCGAGATACGCGTAAGCGTCCGCCATACCGGCATAGGCGAGCGCGTAATTGGGATCGCGCTGGATGGCTTTCTGGTAGCGGTCGATGGCCTTCCAGTAAGAATCCGGAGGCTCATGCTTGTTAAAAAAATAACGACCCTCCTGGTAGAGAGCGTAAGCTTCCACGTCCCGGGTTCCCTCGCGCCGCGGTACCTCGCCGGCGCGTAACTGGTCGGAGATACTCTGCGAGATCTCTTGTTGGACAGCGAAGACATCCCGCAATTGCCGGTCGTATGTCCGCGACCACAGATGATAGCCGTCCGAGACGCGATTGAGCTGCGCGGTGATTCGAAGCTGGTCGCCGGATTTGCGCACGCTGCCTTCGAGTACGGCGCTGACGTTCAATTGCCGGCCAATCTGCCGGATGTCATTCGCTTTGCCCTTGAAGGAAAATGCCGTCGTCCGGGCTACTACCCGCATATTGGGAACTCTGCTGAGCCCGTCGATGATTTCTTCCGTCAGGCCGTCGCTGAAGTATTCCTGGTCCTTTTGCGGGCTCAGATCGAGGAACGGAAGCACCACCACTGAAGTAAGCGCCTCGCCGGCGGGAGGCGCAGATCGATTCTTCCAAAGCATCAGCGCTATGACACTGAGAGCGCCCATGCCCACGCTCGCAAGCACTGCAATGCGACGGATTCGGGATGGTGCTGCCGCCGGGACGACGGCCGGAAGTATGTCTGGTTCCCTCGTTTCCTTCCGGGCCTCCCGCCAAGCGTCCAGCTCCGGCTTGAAGGCGTACACCGAACCCTGTCTGGCGTGCTGGTGACGGTGAACCGGCAGGCCCTCGTTCTTTTCCCAGCCCTGTACAGTCCGGACTTCCCGTCCCAGATAGGCTGCGATTTCCTTCCAGGAGTCCAGCCGTTCCAGGCCGTCCGAACGCCGCGGTACGGGAATCGGACGAAAAGATTCAGACATCGGTGCTTCGACCAGCCAGTATATCGCACGGGTGGCGAAAAAGAGCGAAATCGGCGCAAATGCGTGGCGTTTCGCTTGTGTCGCGTGCTCGTAAGGCCGTAGATTCCTTGCATGCCGGGCCGACTAGCGCCGGGCGTAAGGAGAACAAACGGTGAACAAGACAACGACATTGAAATCAGGCCGGCTGGCCATGACCGCTATCGCATTGTGCACGGTGCTGGCGGGCGTTTCCCGGGCGGACTGTGGCTCTTCTATGGCTATTCAAAGATTCGCGGTGGCAAATGAACCGGAACCAACCTCGGCGCCAGACGAAGCGGGCTTACTGAATTCGCGGCAGATCGCCCCCCAGAACGACGACTCACGAAACGGCTCGATTGTGGGCTTGTGGAAGGCCACCTTCACTTCCGGCGGCCAAGTGGTTGACCAGGGTTTCGACCTGTGGACTAGCGACGGGACAGAGATCCTGAACGACACTCCTGCGCCGGCCACCGGAAACGTGTGCCTGGGAGTCTGGGTGAGGTCGGGCGCAACGTTTAAGCTTAAGCACCCGTCCTGGACCTTTGACGCGGCCGGCAACCTGAATGGCACGGCGGTCATTCGGGAACAGGTCATGCTGGATCGGGACGGCAACAGCTACCGGGGCTCCTTCACGGTGGATGTGTTCGATCTGGCCGGAAAGAAACTCTTTCATCTGGCTGGCGCTATAGTGGCGCAACGAATTACAGTGGATTTTTAGGACTTTAGCGACAGGAGGGGGATCAGCATGTTTCGGTCCGTTATGCTCGCGGCGATGACTTTCTTGGCGAGTGCGGCGACGGCGCAACATCACCAGACCACCGGCGCGGAGAAGCCGGTGGCCCTCATCACCGGCCTGGGCAATTGGAAACATCCGATCGCAACTCGAAATCCGGAGACCCAGAAATTCTTCGATCAGGGACTGATCCTGCTCTACGGCTTTAACCGGCCCGAATCGGCGCGATCCTTTCGGAAAGCTGCGGAACTGGATCCCCAGGCGCCCATGGCGTTGTGGGGGCTGGCAATGGCGCTGGGTCCGTACATCAACATGGACATGGATCCCGACGTGAACGTCAAAGCGTCGTGTGATGCCGTCAACGCGGGCCTGCGCGTCACAGGTAATTCCAACGAACGCGCGTGGCTGGAGGCGGCCGCGGCGCGCTGTCCCGATTTCTCAGATCCCGGACGTTACGTCCGCGCCATGCGGGAGCTGGCTGCGCAGCGGCCCGACGATCCCGACGCCCAGACGCTTTATGCCGAAGCCCTGATGCTGCCGGTCCGGTGGAAATGGTACAGCCTGGATGGCAAGCCGGCTGATGGCGTGGCAGAGACCGAACGCATTCTCGAGCAGGTGTTGCGGCGTTATCCGGATCATCCAGGCGCCAATCATTTCTACATTCACGCAGTGGAATCGTCGCCCACTCCCGAGCGCGCGGTCCCGAGCGCTCAGCGACTGATGGGCATCGTGCCCGCCGCCGGTCACATCGTGCACATGCCGGGTCACATCTGGCTGCTCCTGGGCGATTTCAACAACACGGTGGCGGTAAACGAGCGCGCGGCCGAGGTGGATCGGCAATACTTCGCGCAAACCGGCGTGACCGGCGGTTACTCCTCGTACTATGTTCATAACCTGCACTTCGCCATGTACGCCCGCAGCATGCAGGGCCGCATCGCCGGCACAAAGAAGGCTGAGCAGCAAATGTCGGAAGGTCTCAAGACCATGGCTGCAACCATGCCCGAGATGGCCGACGCTTTCGGGTCATTGATTCTGCTGGCGGAAGTGCGGATGCTCCAGTGGGACGACGTGCTGGCGACCGCGCAACCGAAGACCAGCCCGGCATCGGCTGCGGTGTGGCACTACGCTCGCGCGATGGCGTTCGCCGGCAAGAGCGAGGCTAGCGCGGCGCAGCGGGAGCAAGCCGAATTTGAAAAGCTGCGCAAGACGCTGGACAGGAACATCCCTCTTGGCAATAATCCGCTTGGGCCTGTACTGGATCTCGCATCCGCGGCGCTGCAAGCTCGCCTGGAATCGTCACCGGCCAAGGCGATTCCGCTGTGGCGCAGAGCCGTCGAGTTGCAGGACGCTCTGATATATGACGAACCGCCGCCGTGGTATTACCCGATTCGCGAATCGCTCGGCGCGGCGATTTTGCTTTCGGGCGATGCCGCTGGAGCAGAGGCCGTATTTCGCGATGGGTTGCGCCGCAGTCCGAACAATGGACGCATGCTCTTCGGCTTGCTCGAAAGCCTGAAAGCACAGCGCAAGGCCGAGGCCATTCCATGGGTGCAGCGCGAGTTCGAAGCGGCGTGGAAGGGCGCGGATCTGCAACTACGGCTTAAGGATCTTTAGAGCGCTACTCGAACTGCCGACCTCCCCCGTGGCCGGGCATTTTGCCAATATGTACTCGACAACATATTGCTCTGAAGACATACTGAAGTAGTGAAGTGGGTGGTCGAATTCCATGCGGACTTCGATCCGGAGTTCAACGCGCTTCCAGAGGATGTTCAGGACGAAATACGCGCGCATGCACTGTTGCTGGAACAATTCGGCCCGCGGCTCGGCAGGCCCCGCGTCGCGACGCTCAATGGCTCACGCCACGCAAGTATGAAGGAGATGCGTTTCGACGCGGCCGATGGTGTTTGGCGTGTTGCCTTCGCGTTCGACCCGAAACGCCAGGCTGTCCTTCTGGTCGCAGGAGACAAATCGGGCGGCGGCGAGAAACGGTTTTACCGGCAGCTCATCGCGAAGGCCGGCAAAAGATTTGACGATCACATGTCACGGGCGAAGAAGAAGGGAGCCTAGCATGCCAATCACGCTGAAGGACAAAATGAAGGGTCTGAGCGCCCAGCGTCGCCAGAAAGTGGAAGCGCGCGGGGCGCAGCTCATCGCCGAGGAAATGACCATTCAGGAACTACGCCGCGCGCGCAAGCTCACGCAGGTCCGCATGGCGAAGGTTCTCGGAATCAGCCAGGACGGCGTTTCA
>JBGPSX010000293.1:0-5471 GCA_041490325.1 Bryobacteraceae bacterium
GCCTGGTTCACTTCGGGCACCGGGGCGACGCCATGATCGGCGGTCATCACAAAAAGCCAGTTGTTGCGGCCCACCTGTGCGTCCACGTAGTCGAACAGCTTGCCGAGCAGGCGGTCGGTTCGAATCGATATGTCCCGCACTTCGGGTGAATCGGGTCCTTTGTCGTGTCCGACATAATCATTGGAAGAAAAGCTGACCGACAGCAGATCCACGCCGAGATGACGCCCCAGTTGTTCGGCGGCGATGCAGCGCTCCGTCATCGACTCGATGAGTTCATTGCCGTACGGTGTCGCGTCGATCGAAGCATAGAATTTCGCGTCCGCAGCGCCGCTCAATTTTTGGAAAGCCTTGTCGCCGGGCTTCGCGTCCACCGGCATCCACTCGGCGTTGAGATATTTGTCGGGCGGCCGGCTCTGGTTGACATCCTTGACCCAAGCCGGCAGATCCGCGAAATAGTAACTGCTGCTGACCCAGTTTCCGGTGGCGCCATCGAACCAGTAGGCGGCGTCGGCCATGTGTCCCACGGGCAGAATGGCGCTGCGGTCTTTGATGGAGATGCCGATCGTTTTGCCGCCCTTGCGCGCCATTTTCAAATCGTCTCCGATGGTGCTGACCAGCATCCGCCGCGGCGACGATCCGGTCTTGTCCGGAGCTCCGCCCAGCAGTTGCACCGATGAATCCGAAACGCTGGTGACGTTTTTCGCCGACTCGCGATCGTACCATTCGTTCGCGATAATGCCGCTTTGGGATGGCGGCGCGCCGCTCAGGATTGTGGAATGGCCCACCGCCGTTACGGTAAGGCGATGCACGTAATGCGCGTCCGTAAACACCGCGCCCTGCTGCCACAGCCGCGCGAAGCCGGCGGAATAGTTATCTCGAAAGCGGGTCAGATAGTCGTAGCGGAACTGATCGATCACGACCACCAGGACGAGCTTGGGCTTGGACGCCGGCGCGGCAACAAGCGACAGAACGGTCGCGAAAAACAGAAGAGTTCGTTTCATGTGACCCTCCCATTATTCCCGAACGAAATCGCGCCTGCATTACATCCCGAATACAATTCGAGAATGAGTCCTGTTCATCGCGACCGTATTCTCGATCAATTCACCCGGCAGGCGGTGCCGTTTGCCACCGCGCCGGCGATCCGCAACCAGGAGGCGCTGCAGCGGATCGTCGACATGGCAGGCGCCGGTGCCGGCGATACAGTTCTAGACGTGGCCTGCGGGCCGGGCCTGTTGGTCTGCGCGTTCGCCCGTGTGGTCCGGCATGCAACCGGCATCGATCTGACTCGCGCCATGCTCGACCAGGCACGCGAATTACAGCGCCAGCGCGGGCTCGAAAACGTGAGCTGGCGGGAAGGCGACGTTCTGCCGCTGCCTTTCGACGATGGGTCATTCTCGATCGCAAGCGCGCGATTCGCGTTCCATCATTTCCTGGATCCTCTCGCAGTTTTAAAAGAAATGCGGCGAGTTTGCGTACCTGGTGGAAGGGTAATCGTTGCCGACAGCGCCCCCGCGGCTGAAAAAGCCGACGCCTTCAACTCGCTCGAGCAACTCCGCGATCCTTCGCATGTCCAAGCATTTTCGATGCAGGAGCATCGCGCGTTGTTCGCGCAGGCGGGTCTGGCAGAACCTCGCGTCGAGACCTATCGGCTCGAGGGCGAACTCGAAGATCTGCTCCAGAGGTCATTTCCCAACGAAGGCGACGCCGATCGAATTCGACAGATCTTTCGAGACTCCCTGACCAACGACGCGCTCGACCTGGCCACGCGTGAACGAGACGGAAAGCTCTACTACGCCTTTCCGGTTGCGATCCTGGTAGCCCAAGCCGGTTGATGGACGAATTTCCCTCTCTATTCGTGTCCGCCGAAACAATTCAAACATTACTTAGGGACAAAATCCCGGCAATGGCACTATTCCGGCGTGTCATAATCAGAGAACAGTTCCAGGTGGAAACGTTCTTGCGGGCAGCCAAAGCCGGATGAACATCGGCGCCAGCTGACCCCGCGGATGAAGGGTTGGTCTTTTGTCTTGAGAGTTCCTCGACTCGTCACGCGTTGCGGGCTAATCTGTTGTGCCGTGTTGTTCATTGCCGCCGCGCTGCCGGCGGCGAACGTAACTTGGAACATTTCTGGCGGCACGTTTTCCGACGGAGGAACTGTGACGGGGTCCTTCACCGTAGATGTGAACACTCAGACGGTGAGCAGTTGGTCCGTGGCGGTTGCCGGAGGTAGCACTGCGGGACTCGGCGCACGAACTTATACGCCCGCCAATAGCTCTTTTTCTTTTTTTCCTACTCAGGGCACCTACATGTTCAGCGACACGTCCACGGCTCCATCGCGAGATCTGCGCTTCGGGCCCTTCGATAACCCGCTCACGAATGCCGGTGGAACTGTGAACACAGTACCTAGCGCGTTCGGCAACACCGAGTGTCTGAACTGCTCTCCTTTTCGGACTCTCACCGCGACGTTGACATCCACGCCGGCTGACTTGACCGTGAGCAAGTCGCACACAGGCATCTTCGTAAGAGGACAAACCGGAGCAACTTACAGCATCACGGTCAACAATATCCAGCCCGGGGGCCCCAGCATCGGGCCGGTGTTTGTGACGGATACGCTTCCCGCCGGAATGACTGCCACCGCGATCAATGGCCCTGGTTGGGCTTGCATCCTGGGGACGTTGACTTGCAATCGCGCCGACACACTGGATGGAGGTGCTTCGTATCCCCCCATCACGCTGACCTTGAATGTCGGTGCGGGAACGGCTTCGAGTGTGATCAATACAGTCGCGGTCTCCGGCGGACAAGAATCGAATACGGGCAACGACACCACCAACGATCCCACGACTGTGAACGATCCTCCCGATCTGGTGATCTCTAAGACCCACACGGGCAATTTCACGCAAGGCCAGGCGAGCGCGTCTTACACGATCACGGTGACAAATACCGGCCTTGGACCGACGCTTGCTGCCGTCAGCGTGGTGGATACGCTACCCACGGGCTTGAGCCGCGTCAGCATGACCGGCACAGGATGGGCTTGCGTAAACCTCACTTGCACGCGAAACGATGCACTGGCGTCCTCGGCATCTTATCCCGCGATCACGTTGGTGGTCAGTGTTGCCGCCAACGCGCCGCCCAGCGTCGTTAATTCCGTCACGGTGTCTGGCGGTTTTGAGTTGAACGCCACGAACGACACCGCTACCGACCCGACCACGGTCATCCAGGTGGCTGACCTGACCGTTTCGAAATCGCACGCAACCAGCTTCACGCGCGGGCAAACTGGGTCCTATACGATGACGGTGCAAAACGTGGGACCTGGACCTACCGTCGGTGCAGTAACCATCATCGACTCGCTCCCATCCGGCCTGATCGCCACGGCAATGACTGGCGCTGGGTGGAGTTGCAGCCTCGGGACGCTCACTTGCACGCGCTCCGACGCGCTGGCCATCAGTTCCGTCTATCCATCGATTACGCTCAACGTGAACATAGCGCCAAGCTGTCCTCTGGGCGTGACGAATTCAGCTTCTGTCTCCGGTGGAGCGCAAATCAATTTCGCGAACGATACGGTGAACGATCCGACGCTCGTGAATCCGGCCATCATCATTGGGTCGACTGCTCCAGCCGCGGCTACGGCTGGCGAAGCATATTCCCGGCCGCTCGGCGCCGCGGGTGGCGTTCCTCCTTACACGTGGGTTGCCACCGGACTGCCAACCTGGCTGACGCTCAGCCCGGGCGGCGTATTGTCAGGCACGCCACCTAAAGATTTTTTTGGCGCCATTCCGCTCTCGGTGACAGTCACCGATTCCAATGGCGGAGTTACAACAACCACGGTAGTGTTCACAGTAGTCCTGCCGGACCTTCAGATCGCGAAGCCGACGCTGATTGCCATCGCCGGCGCACCATTCGGAGCGGGGTTAAGTGCAAGCGGAGGGCTGGGGCCCTACACTTGGTCGGCCGGTTCTCTTCCTGACTGGCTTTCTCTCAGCGCCACAGGATCGCTCAGTGGTACGCCACCGTTGTATGGCTCGGCCGGCAGTTTTTCGATCAGTGTGAGTGTAGTGGATAAGTTAGGAGCCACTGCTTCGGCGTCCATTCCGCTCACTGTGAATCCGGCGCCGTTGATAATTTCGCCAGCCACGCTCGGCAATGCCGTGGAAGGCGCGCCGTATTCGGCGGGTTTCTCCGCCAGCGGAGGATCGGGAAGATACACATGGTCGGGATCGGGACTTCTGTCGTGGCTGGACATAACGGCAGCCGGAGTGTTGAGCGGCACGCCTCCGCCCGGCTCCATCGGAACTTACAACCTGACGATCACGGTGACGGATTCCTCGAACATGAGCGCCAGTACTCCGCGCGTGTTGCGAGTGAATGCGCCGCCGGTGGTGATCACCAGCCTTACAACACTCGCTCCGGCCCTCGAACTGGCGGCATTCAAAGCCGGACTAGCTGCAACCGGAGGGCTTCCGCCCTACCGTTGGTTAGGTTCGGGGTTGCCTTCCTGGTTGGATCTCAGTGCTGGAGGAGTTCTTTCGGGAACGCCGCCTGCCGGATCCGCAGGCTCAATTTCATTTGGAGCCACGGTCCTGGATTCTTCTACGCTCAGCGCCAGTGCGACTTTCAGCCTCATGATCGCGGCGGCCAACTCGGTTTTGGGGATTGATACGGGCGAGCAGTTGCCGCCCGCGCAGGTGGGAGTCCCCTACAATGCGTCGCTCGCCGCGCACGGCGGAAAGCCTCCCTACAAGTGGAGCGACAGCGGTGTGGCAGGGGGCCTTTCGCTGAGTTCGTCGGGTGTAATCAGCGGAACACCCACCGACGAGGGAACCGCCACGTTCACCGGACAGGTGACCGACGCAGCATCCAGCATGGCGTTTCGCGCTTTTTCTCTGACCGTCAACTCTGGTCTTGCTGTGAGAAATCCACCCGCGCTCGCGGTGGCTGAGATCGGCGTTCCTTACCTGCAGATTCTCTCCGCCGGGGGAGGTTCTCAAAGACTAACTTGGTCGGTGATCAGCGGGACCCTTCCGCCGGGCGTGACTTTGACGCCGGACGGTATTCTGAGCGGCACCCCCTCAGGGGCCGGCAATTTCATATTCTCGGTGGCTGTCAATGACAAGGGATCAACGTCGCGCGCCGGTGTGTCCGGCGATGCGGCCGCTCCAGCCGCGGACGGCGCAACACAGAGTTTTCAGATTGGAGTTCGACCTTCCAGCGCGGACCTGATATTTTCTGAGGGAACGCTTCCGTTCTTCGCGGTCACGGGCGGAACCGTTCCTGCGAGCCAGAACATTTCGATCATCACCAGTTCGCCCGCCGCCTTGCCATTCACGGTCACTTCCGATGCGCCGTGGTTGCAGTTAACTCCCAGCTCCGGGATCACGCCCGCCAACGTGGCGGTCAGCGTGGACCAGACCAATCTAAAAGGCGGCGCCTACACTACGACTATCAAGTTCGCCACTCCTGGCAAGGCGCCGCAA
>JBGPSX010000294.1:0-5469 GCA_041490325.1 Bryobacteraceae bacterium
CCCGCGGGCTAGTGAGCGGAGGAAATATCCGCTCGGATGGCTCCATCACCAAAGTGGCTTGCGTGCTCATCGGTAGTTAGACGCCTGCAAGTAAAAAAGCTTCGCGTACTGGCCGCCCGTTCCCACCAGTTGCTCGTGAGTGCCGTCCTCGTGAATTCTTCCGTCCACCAGTACGACAATTCGGCTAGACCGCCGGACGGTTGAGAATCGATGGGAAATCAAAATCGCCATCTTGTCCTGGGCCAGATCGGCGAACCGGGAAAACACTTCGTATTCGGCCACCGCATCCAGCGCGGCAGTCGGTTCGTCCAAAATCAAGACCTGCGCATCGCGAAGATAGGCTCTCGCAAGTGCGATTTTCTGCCATTCGCCTCCGCTGAGGTCCACACCGCCCTCGAAGCGGCGGCCGAGCATTTGATCGAGACCGTCCGGGAAGCGCGAGAGCAGCGTATCCGCGCGGCCTTTCTTAGCGGCGCGCCAGAGCGCTTCATCATGATGCAGCTCAGAGATCCGGCCCACGCCGATATTCAGGCGCGCGGGCATGTCGTAGCGCACAAAATCCTGAAAGATGACGCCGATGATCCGGTGCAAATCCTCGACATGGTAATCTCGCAAGTCGATTCCGTCCAGAAAAATGGCGCCGGCGGTTGGATCGTACAGCCGCGCCAGCAGCTTCACCAGCGTGGTCTTGCCTTGCCCGTTTTCACCGGCCAGAGCAATGTGCTCGCCCTGCCCGATGCGGAAATTCAATCGATCCAGCACTAGCCGCCCGGAACCCGGATAGTGGAACGAAACGTCGCGAAACTCGAAGCCGCCGCGAATGGCGCGGGGCGCCGGAAGCGCATCCGGCTTGGATTGAATGCGCGGCTGAACCGTCAGGAAATCGACCAGGTCGGTGAGAAACAAGGCTTGGTCGGAAATGCTCGAGAACAGGGAAAACACAGACTGCAATTGGGCGCTGGAACCCGCGATCGCACCCGCGAGAAACGTCAGTGTGCCGACGCTCATCTCGCCCAGCAACGTACGCCAGACCAGGAACGCGTAGGCGCCGTAATAACCGATAGAGCCGATAATAGCCAGCAGCGCTCCCGACCACAACCGCCGGCGCATCAATTCGCGATTCCTGCGAATCACTTCATCGGTGAGGTCGGCGTATCGATCATGCAGATGATCGCCGAGACCGAACATCTTTACTTCCTTGGCGTTCTCCCGGCTGCTTCCGAGCACGCGCAGATAGTCCAGCTCACGGCGAATCGGTGTCAAACCATGGGCCAGGGAATACCCCAGAAACGCGAAATGGGTCTCGCCCGCAAACGCTGGCACGACGCAAACCACCAGCAGCAGAAAGAGCCAGGGCGAATAGACGATCACTCCTATGGATAGCGAAATCAGCGTGATGCTTTGCAGCAGCAGCCGTCCCATCGCGTTGAGCATCCCGATTCGATCGGTGGCCTGCACGCGGGCGCGCTCCAGCTTGTCGTGAAACGCGGGATCTTCGAAGGACGCCAGGTCTAGCCGCGTCGCGTGATTCATCACCCGCAGACTGACCTCGCGCGTAAACTCGTCGGCCAGGCGCGAATCGGTGTAGTCAATGGCGCGGCCTAAGAGATTGTTCCCGGCGGCAAGCAGGAACTCAGCGCCCAGCAACCACCAGATTTCGTTGGGCAGCGGACCCGGATGCTTGACGATAGCAACCACCAGATCGATGATCCACTTTGTGACCGCCAGCATCGCCAGTGGAATCAGTGCGCTGGCAAGACGAAGCGCCAGGCCGCCCGCGACCACCGCAGGCGCCGCATCCCACACCAGTCGCAACACTGGGGGCACGTTCTTCAGGGCCGCCAATCGGTTCAACCAAACCGGTTTTTGCGAGGACGCGTGGGATGACATCTTCCCGCTCAATCTAAACGGGCTATATTGGCAGCAACTAAGGCGCCGCGCGGAGAGAGAACTTCTTGGTTTCGCAAGGTGTTGAAAACTAAAGCCCTTGCGAATAACCTTCCAACCACCAGCGTACCTGTATTTTGCTAGGAATGCAAATTTCTCCATCTGCATTGCACTTGCTTCCATGTCCGTGGCTTCACAAGCATTGCTGTATACTGAAATCGGCGTCTACATGAACCAAGCCAGGCCTTTCGCGATCCTATGCAGGCCGTTCGCGAGCAAATTCAGGCTTTTCGCGGCATTGCTCGCGGTGTTCGCCATCCTGTTGGTGACCACCGTCTCGGTCCTGCCTGGACACGGTCACGAGAACGACAGCGCGCGTAGCTGCGACATCTGCAACAGTGGGCATCTTCCATGCCTGCAGGCGCCCGGGCAAGTTCAATTCACGGTGCAAATGCCAGTCATCTGGCAGCACGTTTCCGAGACTTCCGAGCGAAGTTCGGATTGCGCGACCGTCATTCGTTCTCCTCGCGCTCCTCCTGTCTAAGTTCCTCGCCCGCGTTTTTTGGATGACATAGATCCCATCCGTGGGGCCTCCGTCTTCCGATCTTGTACAGCAACGTCATACAAAACAGGAGAGATCTCATGGCGAGAGAACCCAGATTGCCAGCGCTGGTTCTGATGACCTGCCTTTGTCCGTTCGCGGCCATGGCTCAGGATTCCACCGACCTGCTCACGCGGATGAAGGCCATGGAGGACCGCATCAAGGGCCTCGAGGCCGAGTTGCAACAACTGAAAGGTCAGCAAGCCGCAACCACGGCAACGTTGACGGCGGCGACCCCGGCGCCGGTGGCCACGGCAGCCGTCGCGACGCCGATTCCGGCTCAGGAATCCGTGGCGCTTGGGGGCGCAGCTCCCGCATCGGCCAAGGTTTTCAATCCCGACATTGCCGTGATCGGCGACTTTCTCGGAGCCGTCGGCAATCCGGCAGGCCGTCCGACGCCCGCGCTCGAGATGCACGAGAGTGAAGTGGCTTTTCAGGCCATTCTCGATCCCTACGCGCGGGCGGACTTCTTCATCAGTTTCGGCGAGCAAGGCGTCACTCTCGAGGAAGGGTATCTGACCTTCCCCGCTCTACCCGGAGGCATGCAGCTACGTGTTGGCAAGATGCGCGCGGCGTTCGGAAAAGTAAATACGCTGCACAATCACGTTCTGCCCTGGACCGACCGGCCGCTGGTGACGCAGGATTTGGTGGGCGGCGAGGACGGAATCGACGACGCAGGATTATCGGTGAGCCGCATCTTCGCGGGCCCCAAGCAAATTTTCATGGAAGGCGCCGCCCAACTTTTTCGCGGTGATTCAGAGGACCTGTTCCGCTCAGCGAGGCGCAGAAATGTTTCCACCGTGGAGCATTTCCGGGGATATCGCGACCTGAGCGAGTCGACCAATCTCGATCTAGGCTTCTCCTACGCGCGCGGGCACTCAGTGTTGGGCCCGGATGTAATCAATCAGCTCTACGGAATCGATGCTACCGTGCGCTGGAAGCCGCTACGCCGTGCCATTTACCACTCTTTCCTGGCGCGAAGCGAATATATCTGGAGCCGCTTCGAAAGGCCACAGCAACACACCCTGACCGGGAAAGGCTACTACGTTTCTGCTGACTATCAATTCGCGCGGCGCTGGTTCGTAGGTGGCCGATTCGACCGCTCTGACCGTCCCGATGAGCTGGCGCTGGTGCGCGATACGGGCGGCTCGGCCGTCCTGACTTACTGGCCCAGCGAGTTCAGCCAGATTCGCGCTCAGCTTCGGCGGACGCGCTATGCCGAGAGCCTCACTGCCAATGAACTCCTGTTCCAATTCCAATTTTCGATCGGAGCACATGGCGCCCATCCGTTCTAAACCGCTCCTTGCAGTCACGGCTCGGTTACGGGCTACTGCTGCTTACCGAGCCGTGACCAAAGGGAGCGGTTCTAATCAACCTGTGAAAGTTCCCCATATGAAAATCACTAGCATTGTCAGTTGTCTGATCGCTTCCTTTGCGTGGTTCGCGATGTCCGGCGCCGCCGAAGCGGCGAATAAACTCAACGTCATCACCTCCACCCAGGACCTCTCCGCATTGGCTGCCGAAGTGGGTGGCGATCGCATCACCGTTGAAGCTATCGCGAAGGGATATCAAGACCCTCACTTCGTCGAGCCCAAGCCCAGCTTCCTCTTGAAGCTTCAGAAGGCCGACCTGTTAGCGGTTGTCGGGCTGCAACTGGAGATCGGCTGGCTCCCGCCCTTGATCACCCAAAGCGGCAATTCAAAGATCCAGGTGGGAAACGCAGGCTACGTTGACATGTCACAGTTCTGCCAGATTCTCGAGATCCCGACGACGCAGGTCACGCGCGCCATGGGCGACGTGCATCCGATGGGCAATCCGCACTACTGGCTGGATCCGAATAACGGCCGCCGGATCGCCAAAGCTCTCGCGGATAAATTCTCGGAGATGCGGCCCTCCGACGCGTCCTATTTTGCGGGGCGCTATGCCGACTTCGACAAGCGACTTATCGAAGCGATCCAACGCTGGGAGGCCGCCATGGCGCCCTTCCGCGGCCGCAAAGTAATCACCTATCATCGATCCTGGCCGAATTTCTGCGAGCGAGTGGGGCTCGTGGTGATAGACTACGTCGAGCCGAAGCCTGGCATACCGCCCAGTCCGGCTCATACGCTCGAGGTCATCAACACCATGAAGCGAGAGAATATCAAGCTGATCCTGGTGGAGCCCTATTTCGATCTGCGGACACCCAATTCCATCGCGCAGGCGGTGGGCGGCCAAGTGTTGGTTCTGATGCCTTCGGTTGGCGGCGCCAAAGAAATCACGGATTACTTCAAACTGTTCGACTACGACATCAATCTGCTGGCGAAGGCCTTCGGCAGCGTGAAATAGGATCCCATGGACACTCTGACCTTCCTGCTGGCGCCATTCGTCGCCAGCCTGATTCTGACCGGAATTCACGCCTATCTCGGCGTTCACGTGGTGGAACGCGGCGTGGTTTTCGTCGATTTGTCATTAGCCCAGATCGCAGCTCTCGGCACCACCATCGCGGTGCTGTATGGCTTCGATCCCCACGGGCCCGGCGCTTACTGGACCAGCCTGGCCTTTACCTTCCTGGGCGCAGCGGTCTTCTCCACTATCCGGCCGCATGCCTCGCGCATCCCTCAGGAGGCGGTCATCGGCATCAGCTACGCAGTGGCATCGGCAGCCGCGATTCTCGCCATGAGCAAGTCTGTCGCACAGACGGAACACCTGAAGGAAATGCTGGTTGGTAATATTCTGACTGTTTCCTGGGCAGAGGTTCGCATCACGGCGATGGTGTACGGTGCAATCGGCATTTTTCACTATCTGCTCCGCAAGAAGTTCCTACTCATCTCGCTCCATCCCGAAAAGGCCGAGGCGCAAGGACTCTCGGTGCGCTTGTGGGACTTTTTGTTCTACGCGTCCTTTGGATTCGTGGTCACGTCTTCGGTCGCAATCGCGGGCGTGCTGTTGGTTTTCTGCTATCTGATCGTTCCCTCGGTCGGCGCCATGCTGTTTGCCGAAAG
>JBGPSX010000295.1:0-5457 GCA_041490325.1 Bryobacteraceae bacterium
AGTCAACTTCTGGGGCTGGGATGAGTCACCCACTCTCATCGGCGTCATGGGAATCCAGCCTGTTCGCGACGTCACTCTGATCCGCCACGCATACGTGCGAACGGCACATCAAGGCCGAGGAATCGGTGGTGCGCTGCTCAGGTTTTTTGCGGACCAGACCACGGGCCGATTGCTGGTCGGCACTTGGGCCGCGGCTGAGTGGGCAATTCGTTTCTACGAGCGACATGGATTTCGCCCGGTCTCGCCGGCGGAGAAGGACCGGCTTCTCAGCACATACTGGAGCATTCCCTCACGGCAGAAAGAAACGTCGGTAGTACTCATGTCCACGCGTTAGTCTCGGCCGGCGGTCCGCTACCCAAATGCCGTCGCGTCTTCATTGAAAGATGACCTCTCCCGCGGGAAGCGCTCAAAACGGCGATCTGCTCTCGAGTCAAGTACGCCAGTAAGTTTGGCCGGCGAAACACACTGTTGACGCATAACGCCCGTTGCTGAGATATGGCCGGTCCAAGATCTCGTTGACGCCAAGGTTGTTGGCGACCACCTCGGTTGCAGCGGACAAAACCCACTGCGCCAAGGTGGCGTCTCGACCCCTATAATGTAGGAGTCGTCTTGCATGCAAGACCTGATCAAGAAGCTCGAAGAAGAAATCGCCGCTCTAGACTATGAACTGCGCATCCAGTTGCCCCGGGAGATCTCGAAGGCGCGGGCGCATGGCGACCTGAGCGAAAACGCCGAATACCACGCCGCGAAAGAACGCCAGGGCATGGTGAATGCCCGCCTGGGCCAACTGCGCGCGCGGTTGCGTGAACTGTCCATGATCGACATGACCCGCATCCCGCGTGATCGGGTGGGGCTGGGTTCGTCGGTTACAGTCCTCGACCTGGATAAAGACGAGGAGATCACCTATCAGCTAGTCACCAGCGAAGACGCGAACGTGGCAGCGGGAAGGATCTCAACGACGTCGCCTATCGGCAGGGGCCTGCTTGGCAAGAAGGTCGGCGACAACGTGAAGTTCCAGAGCCCCGGCGGCGCTCGCGAACTGGAAATTACCAAATTGCAAACGATTCACGACACGGCGGCGCAACCATGACGTTTCGGGTTAGAATTGCAGAGGACCGTCTGCCATGACCTACACCCGCGCGATTGGCGTCGCCTGCAACAAAGTGATCCGCCTGATCGTGCGTGGGCTCGCGCTTTCGAAAATCCATCCTAACGTCCTCACGTTTCTAGGCCTGGTGATTAACATCGCGGCCGGCGTCCTGCTGGCAGCGGGCCAGTTTCGGGCGGCTGGCTTTGTCATCATCGGCGCCGGTTTATTCGACATGGTGGACGGCCGGGTGGCGCGAGAAACCAATCGCGTAACCCGCTTCGGTGGTTTCTTCGACTCTGTCCTCGATCGTTACTCCGATCTGGCTTTACTAATGGGTTTGCTGGTGTACTACGGGATTATCAACCGGCCTTTCTATGTAGTACTCACTGCTATCGTCATGACCGGATCCGTGATGGTGAGCTACACGCGCGCGAGGGCCGAGAATACGATTCCGAGTTGTAAAGTTGGTTTCATGGAGCGCCCCGAGCGCGTCGTGCTGCTGATTATCGGAGCCTTGTTTGACCGCATGGCGCCGGTTTTGTGGGTCATCGCCGTGCTGTCAAATATCACTGTGATCCACCGTATGGTTTTCACGTATCAGGAAGCCAAAAGGCTGGAGGAAGCCCAGCTCCGGCGGCCTGCCGTTCACGAACGATCCTCCCACTAATCCTTTAGGTAATAAAAACAACTAAGGCGAAACTTTGCTTGACCCTTGGAGTCAAAAGGGTAGTAATTGGTACTAGGTGGCGCGTGGCGCCTCCTGATTCCCACGTCATCTTGAAAGAAGGAAAACGTATGCGATCGATTCGAAGGCTGGCTGGTGTGCTCGGCCTTGCGGTATTCATCGGGTTGCTTCTCTGCACGGTTCCAGCGGAAGCTCAGACTCAGCCTAAGACTTTGACCACTCTCAACGCCGAGCGAACCATCGCGCTCTCGGGAGTCCTGACAACCGCGACGCCGGATCTTCCGGCAAACGTGCTGGCGGCGGTTGCCAGTGGCGCTCTGGAAATCCGCGAGCAGCTCAACTATAATGCTCAACAGAATTTGTTGACGTCAACATATTTCACGGTGGCCCCCGGGTCTCCGAGCCCGACCAATCTGGTACAGATCAATTTTGGTTCAATCCTCGCCAGCGTTACACTCACTCCGGACAAGATTTATTTTGGAACCACGCCCGGCCTTTCGGTGATGATGGTGGGCACGATTTCGAGCGGTGGGGTAACGCTGTTCGGCAACTTCTCGAGCGCGCCGGCAGTGTTTTCGTTTGGCTACACCACCGACTCGCCACCTAAGATCAATAACGTAACCGAGCTGATTGCTGGCACGGCTGTGGTCTTTTCGCCAGCCGCGACTGGAACGTTCACCATCACGGGGGGCACCACGGGCGGCGGCGGGGGCACTCCGACAGTAAGCGTTAAGGTCACCGGTCCTGGAGGCGTTACCAGCGATACGAACACGTTCCAAACATTCTCAAGCAACCTGACGTTGGATGCGTCGCAATCGACTTCAAAGAATGCGGGAGCGCTAACATACTTGTGGGTTCCGGCTCCGGGCTATCCGACCGTGGGGATCATCGGTGGAACCACGGCAACACCGACGTTCACGCTGATCGCGAGGGCAGTCTATCAGTTCAACCTTACAGTGACGGATTCAACGGGCGTCACGGGGACAGCGACCGTGACAGTGCAATACCACTAGTGCCTCTGGCACCCTTAAGGCCTGCGGCGCTAAGAACTCGGTGCGGTGAGTTATGGTCATTCCGTGCCATGCTGGAGTGGTGTGGTTCGGAATCGAATTGAATATAGGGCGGCCACGCACTGAGCGTCGGCCGCCTTTTTTCTTTCGTCTTGGCTGGGTGGTTTGCGCGTGTGTATTGCCAGCCTTTGCGCAGACTGGCCGCACGCCGGTGGTTGTGGAATTATTCACGTCTGAGGGTTGCTCCAGTTGTCCCGCCGCGGACCGGCTTCTCGCGCATCTCGCAAAAACGCAGCCGGTGCCAGAGGCGGACATCATCGTGCTGGGCGAGCATGTCGATTATTGGAACCAGCTCGGGTGGACCGACCCGTTCGCCGATCGGATGTTCACCATGCGGCAGAGAACGTACGCGCGAACCCTGGTGAACGACGACATTTACACTCCGCAGATGGTTGTGGACGGAGAAATAGGCTTCTCCGGCGGGGATGCAACGAAGGCATTGAGCGAGATTCGCCGGGCTGCGGGCAAGGTACACGCTTCCATGACGGCGCACCTGGATAATTCGACGGTGAGCTTCAGCGCGGAACAATTTCCGCGCGGCGCCAAGGAAGTGGAAGTCTTTCTCGCGGTCACAGAGGACGCACTGTCCACCGATGTCCTTCGAGGCGAGAACGCCGGACGCAAACTGAACCATGTGGGGGTGGTGCGCAGGCTGGAATCGTTGGCTCGATTCGACGCGCGCAAGTCCGCGCGATACAGCGGAGAGGCGCCACTACACTGGATGCCGACCTGGAATCGCGAGAACGTGCACTGGGTTGTCATAGTGCAGGATCGCGGCAGCTACCACGTCCTGGGAGCAATCCGGCTCTAGCTTAAAGTTCGCCTCGCCGTGCGGCCTTCTGGATATTATCCGCGGCGCGATACGCCAGGGCTTGGATCGTTTCCGTGGGTTGCTGGCGCCCGCTGGTAACCAGGCTGCTGCCATCGACGAGAAACAAGTTCGGGACATCGTGCGCCCGGTTCCAGCGATCCACTACGCTCAAGCGCGGGTCGTCGCCCATGCGGCAGCTTCCCATGAGATGGCGTGAGAAGGTCATTTCTTCGAGCGTCACCGGATCAAACCAGATTTTTTTCGCGCCGGCAGTTTCGAGAATTTCCTTCTGGCGGCCGGCGCAGAACCGCACCGCCCGCATGTCGTCGGGATGATTCTTGAAGGTCACGCGCATGGCGGGAAGTCCCCAGGCATCCTTGACCTGATCGTCGAGCGAGATACTATTCTGCTCGACGGCCAAACAACTGGTGTGCGCCAGCACGCCCATCATATGGGTGTAGTACTGGCCGATTGCGCGCTTCCATTCCGAGCCCCATTGCGGCATGTCCGGGGGCATTCCGCCCAGCGCGAATCCGGCCGGATAGTAATCGAAGCGCGAGTCGAGGCCGCCTCCGCCGTAGAATCCGCGTTTCGGGTCGGAGCGATAAAAATCATGCAAGACGCGCGTGACGACAATGCTTTTGTGCTCGTTCAGCGGGTGTTCGAAGCGGCCGAGCGCGAAACCTCCGTTGTCGAACATCAAGTACTTGCCGACGTTGCCGTTTGAATTTGCGAGGCCTTGCGGAAATGAATTCGATTTCGACAGCAGCAAGAGACGCGGCGTTTCGGCGCCGTTGGCTGAGATCACGACGGCTTTCG
The DNA here is from genome assembly GCA_041490325.1 of Bryobacteraceae bacterium. Lineage (GTDB taxonomy): Bacteria > Acidobacteriota > Terriglobia > Bryobacterales > Bryobacteraceae > Palsa-89. The sequence continues at coordinate 4,476 of JBGPSX010000295.1, forward strand.
ATCGCTGGAAGATCTCGCGTCCCTGAGCATCGAAATAAATTGCGCCAGTGACGCGGCCGTCTTTGCCCGTTTCGATTTTGCGGACATAGGAATTGGGGCGAATCTCGCAGCGTCCGGTTTTCACGGCGAGCGGGATCAACGCGGCGAGCGTGCTGGATTTCGCGCCCACCTCACATCCGAAGCTTTCGCAGAACCCACAATGCACACAGGCCGTGCGTCCGCGATACGACTGCGAGATTACAGCCACCGGCGCGGGAAACGGGTGCCATCCCAGTTTTTTCGCGGCACGCTCGAACAGCACGCCGGAGGATTTGACAGGCATGGGAGGCAGCGGATACGGTTTCGAGCGCGGTCCATCGAAGGGATTGGAGCCGGCGAGGCCGGAAATGCCCAGGTCCCATTCGGCCTTGGTGTAGTAGGGTTCCAGCTCGTCGTAGGTGATCGGCCAATCGCGGAGATCAGCGCCGGGGACCGCGCCCAAAGTGGACCGTTCGTGGAAATCGCCGGGATGGAATCGCCAATAATTCGAGGTGAAGTGCACCGACCCGCCACCCACCATGCGGCCGTATTCGACCGCGGGTTGAAGCTTGGCGGGTTGATCGGGAGTTTTGCGAAACGTGTTGGGTTGTTTCTTGTAGTTGTTGGTTAGGCCGCTGCGGAACAACACGTCGACCTCGTCGTGTTTGAAGTCTTTTTCGTGCAGCCAGGGGCCTTGTTCCAGCACGACTACGCGGAATCCCGCGGTAGAGAGCTCTTTCGCCATGACGCCGCCGGCTGCGCCTGCGCCGACGACGATGAAATCGACTTGCTCGCCGGGTCGGAAGGGAGCGGCGCTCATTTTGAACTCGTGCGCAACGCCTCGGCGTCGTAGTAGCCGAAGGGCGATTCGTATTGCATGGCATGCTCGACGCCGATCAGTTTCCAACCAACCATGTCGCGATTTCCACCGTGCATCGGATGTCCGAAGAATCCGAGTGCCGTG
>JBGPSX010000296.1:0-5446 GCA_041490325.1 Bryobacteraceae bacterium
AGCGTTATCACGCCGTTCCATCGCCGTACCGTGCGTCCCAGATCGCGGCCTTCCGCATCCACCATTCGCATCGCGGCGAAGACGAGATCGATTTCCGGATGGTCGACGAGCTGCGCGACATCTTGGGCGAGCTTGCCATCCACCCACACATCGTCGCCATCCAGAAACGCAATGAACTCGCCGCGGGCCTGGCGCAGTCCGTTGTTGCGCGCCGACGCCGGACCCTGATGCTCCTGCCGCAGCAGCGAAACACGCCCATCGCCGATCTGCTCGATCTCGCGCACAGTGCCATCGGTTGAGCCATCGTCGATCGCCAACAATTCCAAGTCGGTCCAGGATTGCGAGAGCACCGAATCGATGGACTCGCGCACATAGCGCGCAACATTGAAGACCGGCAGAATCACCGAGACCCGCGGATCAGGCACGCTTGGCTCTCAATGCCGCGTTCCGGAGATAGGTATGCCAGCGAGAAGGCAGCAGGAGGCCCGCCAGCGCCGCCGCGCTCATTTGCCAATTGCGCGGGTCGAGGAGGAAAGTCACCGGCGCGCGGCGCAATGACTGCGCCAAGTCTCGCAGCGAACGTCCATAGTCACCGGCCTGATACCAGCCGTAAGCGAAAAAGCGCTGCATGTTGGAACGCGCGCGACGCTCTACGCTGGCCACCTTATCTGGCGCAAGCGTCCGCATCTTTTCGATTAGCTGATGGAACGAGCGCTCAGCCTCCAACACGTCGCCCGTCAACTGGCCGCACCGGCGCCGATAGAATGTTAGAAACTCTGGAATCGCGTACAGATTCTCCGGACGAAGCAGCCCAATGCGCAGCCACGCGTCCAAGTCGTAGCAGACCGTAAACGTATGGTCGAAACCTCCGGCCGCCAATAAAGCCTCGCGGCGGAACACCAGCGCCGATCCATTGCCAATCACGTTGTCGGCCAGCAACTCGGCGAACGATATCGAACCCCGCCACAAGCGCGTCGTCAATCCGGTATCCCGGCCGTTTTCGTCGATGATGCGCGACCACGAGAAAGTCAGATCCACTTCCGGATGCGCGTCCAAAAACTCGACATGCCGCTCCAACTTGCGCGCGTCCCACAGATCGTCCGCATCCAGATGCGCCAGGTAGGGCGCCTGCGCCAGCGCATGTCCGCGTGCCAACTGCGCCGGCGCGCCCCGATGGTTACCTCCAATCAAGCGCACGCGCGCATCAGAAATTGCCGTGACAATTTCGGGCGTGCCATCAGAGGACCCGTCGTCCATAACGATCAGCTCGAAATCGCCGCAGGTTTGCGCCAAAACGGAGTCAATCGCGGCGCCAATGTAGCCCGCCACGTTGTAGGCGGCCATGATCACGCTGACTCGGGGCAAACCAGCCATCTTGGTATTCAATAATACTAGTGGGATGATCCAAGCTTCGCCGAGCCTGTATCTCGCGCGTCCCGGGCCCATCGCCCGGTTCTGGGGAATTTTCAAGCAGGCTTGGATCGCCTCGTACGAGGACAACTGTTTCGGCATCGCCAAGGGCGCCGCCTATTCCGCGCTGTTGGCGTTCTTTCCGGTGCTCGCGTCCATCGCAGCCATCCTCGCCCGGGCCAATGCCGAATCCGTGGCGCGCGTGCTCTCCCGATTCTTGTTCGAAGTGATTCCTCCGGGAACCGAGGACCTGGTTCGATTCCAGTTCACGGAAAAAGTCCAACGGCCGGTCTGGCTGATCCTCGCCGCAGCGCTTCTGTCAGTTTGGGCGGCTTCCGGGGCTTTCATGAGCCTGATGGACGGCTTTCAGGCCGCTTACCGGCTACCATCCGGACGGCCCTTTCTCAAGCAACGCGGCGTGGCGGTTCTGTTAGTTTTTATTGCCGCAGTCCCGGCCATCGGTTCATCCGCGCTGATCGTTTTCGGCGTGCGCATCGAACGCTGGATGCTGGGTTGGCTTGGACTTCCGCCTGACGCCGAGATGCGCGCCTGGGTCATCTACCTGTTCGTGTTCTTGCGCTACGTGCTAGCCTTGGCCGCCACCGTGCTCGTCACCGCGTTGCTCTACTGCGTCGGCCCGAACCGGCCACTCAAGTTCCGCAGCGTCTTGCCCGGAGCATTCCTGGCCACGGTTCTGTGGCTGCTGGCGACGTCCGCCTTCGCCTGGTACGTCCGCTACATCGCCAACTACAGCGTTCTCTACGGCAGCATCGGCGCGGTCATCGCGCTGCTGGTCTGGATGTACCTGCTGGCCGTCATCACGCTGATGGGTTGCGAATACAACGGCGTGCGCGAACGCCTGCTGCGCGAGATCAATCCCTAACCGCTAGCCCCCGGCGATAACCCAAAGCACGTCGACGATCCTTTTGGTTTTTGGTAGCTAGAGATTTTCTCAATCGACATCGGTTCGTAACAATTGCGCGAGACAATTCTTCGAAGCCTATGAAACTTACTGCATTGTTTCGAGTCACGATTTTATGTCTGCCGCTTTCGTTAGCAGGCCAGAGCGCATTCGACATCGCCCTTATTGGGGACGTCCCCTACGGGGCGGCCGCTGAACCGCTGTATGAGCGCGTGATAGCCGACATCAACAAACAAGGTGTCGATTTCACCGCGCATATTGGCGACACCAAGAGCGGCTCAACGCGGTGCGACGATTCGCACTACACCAAGACACTAAACTGGTTCAACAGTTTTGAAACGGCGCTGATCTATTCGGTCGGCGATAACGAGTGGACCGATTGCATGCGAACCAACAATGGCGCTTACAATCCCCTGGACCGCTTGTCGTTGGTTCGCAAGACGTACTTTACGGCCAATCTCAGCCTGGGTAAGCGCCCGATCGCTCTGCAGCGCCAGAGTGATGACCCGAAATATTCGCTGTATGTTGAAAACGCGATGCTGGTGAAGGCCCCGATCGTCTTCGTCTCCATCCATATGCCCGGCAGCAACAACAACCTCGAGTACAAATTAGTTCAGGGTGCGCCGAACTCGTTCTATGACAATGACAAGGAATACACCGCGCGAAACGCCGCCAACCTGGCGTGGTTGCACAAGGCGTTCCAGACGGCGCGGGACGGAAAGCTGCTTGGGATCATGATTCTCACCCAGGCCAACATGTTCGAGACGTTCTTAGACACTGGCGCCGGCGCTACGCACTCTGGATTCTCGGACTTTATTACGGCCTTGCGCGATGAGATGCGCAGCTTCGCTGGTGAGGTGGTGATGGTTTCCGGCGACAGTCATTACATGCGAGTCGATAAACCCTTAACGGACCAGTTTCCCGCTTGCGTGGCCGGTCAAACCGATTGCAAACCTTTCGATGCCGCGTTGGACGCGCGAGGGGTCCGTGTCCTCAACTTTACCCGCGTCGAAGTGCCTGGGTCCGGCGATGTTCACTGGGTGCTCTGCCACGTCCGCCCCGGCAACCGCAATATTTTTCAATTTGAATTCATGATCATTCCCACAGCCGGCACTGGCCCCACCGGAGTAACGGCGGTAGTCACGGGTGCTGGCGCAACATCCGAACCCAATAAGTTCGAGACTTTTAGCACTCAGATCGCCTTGGACGCATCCGGTTCAAAGTCCACCAGCTCGGGCGGTCTAACATACGCCTGGACGACATCGCCCGGCTATCCGACGGCTGCCATCATCGGGGCTGGCACGGCGACGCCGTTGATCCAATTCAATGGGCGCGGGACGTATCAGTTCACGTTGACGGTGACGGATCGGACCGGCGGCGCCGCGACTGCTAGCATCGTCGTGCGATACATCTGAATCGCGAACGGCGCCGCCGAACGCCAACGTCAGTGTTTCTGCATTGAGATGGCGAGTAAGACCCGATCGATCCCTAACTCCGGTAGTGGGTCAGTTTGAATCGAAAGCCCGTTCGTAAGCACATGCCGGCTTCCGGCGGGTGTCTTCGCACAGGTACCGGTCACAGGCACTCAGACGAGTTGCCGGCAACTCGTCCGAGAGTGGATTCGTTAACACCGCGGCGCCGGGAGGAGTAACCTCAAAAATCTCGATCGGCAGTTGTCCTGCAACGCCACTTCAAACGCAGACCGTCGCAAACACCGCACAGGTCTGGCGCCGTCGAGATGTGTCGAGCAGCAGAATTCTCAGCCAGACCCCTTGCGCCTCACACAACCGAAGGGTATACTCTTATCGGACATCGATAAGACAAATGCAGCCCAACGATCTCGTTCAAGGTACGCTCGGTCTGCTCATCCTTAGGATTCTCGCCTTAGAACCGACGCACGGGTGGGCGCTGGCCCAACGTCTGAAACAGATGTCGAAGGATGTTCTGCAGGTTGGTCCTGGCTCCTTGTATCCGGCGCTTCATAAACTGGAGCAGGAAGGCTGGGTCACGGCTGAATGGTTGATGAGCGATACCAGGCGGCGCGTTAAGTTTTACTCCATTTCAAAAAAAGGCCGCAAGCAGCTAGCAGCGCAGACCGCGGACTGGAAGCGCCTGTCGGGAGCGATCTCGGCAATCGTCGTTCCCACCCAAGGTTAATTTTATGCCATGGCTCCGGAAATGGCGGCTTCGCTTTCGATCGCTGGTCGATCGTTCGCGTATGGAGGGCGATCTGGATGATGAGCTCAGCGACTATGTCGAGCGCGAAATCGAGCGGGAGACGGCGGCCGGATGGTCTCCGGAAGAGGCGCGAAGGCGCGTACTCGCCGGCGTCGGCGGCATCCAACTCCTGAAGGAGGAGTGTCGTGACGCGCGTGGTGTTCGATGGGTGGAAGACACTCTCGCCGATCTACGATTTGCGTATCGCACACTTCGGAAAGCGCCGGTATTTGCGGCCACGGTTGTGGCTGCGTTGGCCCTTTGTATCGGATTCAACGCCGCCATCTTCGCCGTAGTGGACGCGGTGCTCTTCCGTCCGCTGCCATTTCCGGATCAAGGCCGTCTCGTGTCAGTCACCGAAGGCGTTCCTAGCATGGGATATCCGGTGTTGCCGGTTTCTTGTCCTGATTACATGTTTGTAGCAGCCCACAACCGGTCTTTCGCCGCCACCGGCGCCTATCGCACCGAGCAATATGAAATGTCCGGCGCGGGACAGCCACGGCGTGTGCAGGGGGCTCGATTCACTGCCTCGCTCTTCTCGGTTTTGGGAGTTTCGCCCGCCCTGGGCCGGGCATTCACCGAGGAGGAGGATCACCGTCTGAAACGAGTTGTGGTCCTGAATTACGGCTTCGCTCAAACGTCCTTTGGAACGCCACAGCGAGCGCTTGGCGCGACCATTCTTCTCAACAGAACTCCCTACGAAGTTATCGGGATCATGCCGCCGTCTTTCTCTTTCCCAATACGGGGATCACGCTTCAACGACCATCCCGCGGACTTGTTCGTGCCTGTTTCCTGGAGCAACCAAGACCGCGTACAGACCGCCAGCAACTTCGACTACAGCATGCTCGCCCGGCTGCGCCCGACTGTCACGGTTCAACAGGCGGACGCAGAAGTGCG
>JBGPSX010000297.1:0-5438 GCA_041490325.1 Bryobacteraceae bacterium
CTGTGCCCGGGGGAGTACACGCTGACGGCGGCATCGCACGATTCGGACGGGACTGCGCATGATTGGATCGATGATGCGGTGGCGTTCGTGGTGACGGGGTCGAGGTATACGGCTGGCGTTGCGAACCTGCGGGCGAAGGTTGCGGTGGAAAGGGCTTGAACCGGATGGAATTTGAACAGATCGCGAACAGTCCTCTGCCGTTTGCAAAATTGCTTGGCATCGAGATTATCAGTGCGCCGCGGGACAAGGTGAACGCCGAGATGCTGGTGCGTGACGATCTCTGTACGCGTCCGGCGGTCCTGCAGGGGGGCGCAGCCATGGCGCTGGCAGACACGCTTGGCGCGGTGGCCACCGTTATCAATCTGCCAGACGGCGCGACGACGACGACGACCATCGAGAGCAAGACGAACTTCATCGCGCCCGCACCTGCGGGGACGAAAGTGGTTGCGGAGTGCACGCCGATCCATCGTGGCCGGCGGACGATGGTGTGGCAAACACGAATCTCGACGGCGGAGGGTCGGCTGGTGGCGCTGGTGACGCAGACGCAGTTAGTGAGCCGGCTGGAATAAACCTACCTGGCGTCCGCATGAGTGGGGACGCGGCACGCAGGAGTGGTCCCATTGCGTACCGCACAACAGTGGTGATGAAAGTAAAGGACTTGCCTCCGGCGGCGTCCCTGACATTCGAGGGTGCGTGCGCCACGGTTCCTATGTGCTAAGATCGGAATCCTCTACACCACAGGAGAATTCCGATGAAGAAAGCGATTGAAAGAGCGATTGCGCTTCTGCGCAAAGCCGAGGCTGCGTCGGCCAAAGGCGCGAAAAAGGGCGCGACTAGGGACTCGAAGAAGGCTTCGAACAAGAGTGCGGCGACGATTGTGCTGAAGGCGATCGACGTACTGGAAGAAGCGGTGAAGAAGGCCATTGGAGACGGCAGCGACAACGAGAAGCCTTAGGAGTCTCTACTTTTTTTGCAGCTTCGCCTGAAGGATCGGATCGGCCCACAGGCGGCGGAGCGCCGGGTCATTCTTCAGATCGTTTAGTAGCGTCGTGGCAGGCAAGTCTGACAAACACTGAATCGCTTTTTGCCGCTGGCCCATTAGTTCGTAGACAAGGGCCATATGCGCCAAGTACTGTCCGCGAACCGTGGCAGGAATAGAGTCCAACTCGGCCGCGGCTTCGACCGATTCTCCGAGCCGAGCGTGGTACTCGGCGAGATTGGTGTGTGCATTGTAATCCTGAGGCGAGATTTCGATGTATCTCTTGCCTAGATCCAATGCCCGGCGGAGCGCCTGTTGTGTTTCATTCGACTTGCCGGGAATTTGTTCGTCGATCATCGCGATGTTGCCCCAATAAAAATAGCGGCCTGAATCGAGATCTATAGCCTTTTGGACTGCGGTGGCCGCCTTCTCGAATTGGTGTTGAAGATAATACACAACTCCCAGTGCGCTGTAGAGTGTCGCCGCAGGTTCGATCGCCAGAGCCTTTTCCAACTCGCCTACGGCATCCGTGTAGCGTCCTTGACGTCGATAGAGACCGGCGAGATTGCGACGAGCGATCGGATTGTTAGGCGCGAGTTCGATGGCTCTTCGGAATTCAGGTTCTGCTTGTCCGTACCGGTTACGCCGATCGTAAAACAATGCGAGTAGCAGATGACTATACCAGTCATTGGGACGTTTTTCGATGGATTCCTGGTACTTCGCCTCGGCCTCTCCGTAACGACCTAAATTCTCTAGTACGTGGGCGAGTTCACGATATACTTCGCCGTTATCGGGCGAGAGCTTCAGAGCGAGTTGGAACTCTTCGATGGCCTGTGGCTCTCTCCCAAAAGAGCCATAGACTTGGCCAAGCCTAACATGCACGGCTGCCAGCTTAGGTTCGAGATGGACCGCTCGCTGGGCATTCTGAATAGCTAACTCGGACCACTGCTTCTCTCCGGACTCCGCTTTCCAGACATACGCGCCGGCTAATCCGGCATACGCCAACGCGTAGTTGGGATCTTGCCCGAGGGCGCTTCGAAATCTGCTTATGGCACGGTCGATGTTGCCCGGGGTTCCATATTGCGAGAGGTAGCCCGTGCCTTTCAGATAGTCGGCGTAGGCGGCTTGGATCACGGTGTCGCCGCGGCCTCCGCCTACATGCAACTGCAGCTCCAATAAGTTGAGCGTGCTGCTGAGCATGTTGTCGCGCAGTGCGATGGGGCTTTGCTCGTCGAAGCTGAAGCTGCGGGCGCCGAGTTGGCGCATGTGATCCGGATCGATCATAGTAACCGTGAACTGGACTGAAGGCTTCAGTAGCTGGGCGCTGCCAGTGATCACGAGATTGGCTCCGTAGATACGTTTGGCATCGGCGGCGCTTGTTATTCTCTGAGATCGAATCTCGCTGGCCGGAATGACCAGAACTTCCCCGGGCAGTTCGACTTCGCTTAGCTTGGCCGTTAACACTTCGAAGAGGCCGTCGATGATGGCGTGCAGATTTTCATCGGCGCCGATCAACTGAAAGGGCAGCACGGCGATGGTTTTCTGTTTAGGAAGCGTGGGATAAAAAGGCAACCAGCGGCGTCCGAAGTAGGCAGCCGCAGCGAGTATAGGCGCGGCGGCAGCGGCCGTAAGCAGCGCACGCCGGGAACGCAACCGGGGCTCCGGAGAAAGGATCAGCGTGCGCGTTGGTTCGTCGCTTTGTCCGGCACGAATTCGACGTAGCTCGGCCCCGATTTCTCTTGCGGTCTGCCAGCGCAGCGTGGGGTCCTTTGCCAGCGCTCGTTGCACGGTTCTCTCTAGGTCGGCAGGCGCGTCGTTGCGCAAGGTCTTCAGCTCGGGCGCCGGATCATGAATGACGGCGTGCACTACAGCGTCCATTTGATCGCGGGCGAACGGAAGCCGCCCGGTCAGCATTTCAAACAGCACCACGCCCAGCGACCAGATGTCCGTTCTGTGATCAATTTCGGTACCACGGGCCTGTTCGGGCGACATGTAGGCGGGAGTACCGACGCGCCCGCCATCCGCCGTCAGCCGCGCGGCGCCCTCGCGTAGCGCGAGGCCAAAATCGAGAATGTAGGCATGGCCCCGGCTGCTAACAATAATGTTGCCGCTCTTGATGTCGCGATGAACGATGCCGTGCTGGTGCGCTTCTTCCAGGCCGTCGGCAATCTGGATCGCGATGTCCAAAGCGCTGGCGATGTCGAGTCCGCGCGCGCCGATTTTCTGGGTAAGCGTCTGGCCATCCAGATAGGCCATCGCGAAAAAGAGCCGGTCATCGGCCTCGTCGACGTCGTAAATCGGACAGATGTTGGGGTGATGTAAGCGGGCGGCGTTCCGTGCTTCTTCTAGGAAGCGCTTTTTATGACGCTGGTCGATGCTATGCGGCGGGAGGAATTTCAATGCCACCGTGCGTTCGAGGCGCGTGTCTTCGGCTTTGTAGACTACGCCCATGCCACCTTCGCCAATTTTGGCGACTACGCGGTAGTGGGAAATCGTTGAGCCGACCATCGGGCGTCTTGGGTCCAGTGTACGCGGAAAACAACCGCTCCCTCTGGTCATGGCTCGGTTAGCGGCAGTATCGGTTAGCGGCGAGGGACTTTCAGTTTGGCGGATGCTACTAGGGTCAGTTCTTTTCGGCGAGAGCCTCGCGGCGCATGCAGCGCGTAGCCGTTGATGCGGAGTTCGCGCGCGGCGGAACGGCCGGACTCCGGCAGCGGGATACGGAGGGACTGTCTTCCGCGCGCACGGGCGGTCAGTTCAGGATGGCCGTCAATGAAACAAACCAGGCAATCGATGTGGGAGGATTTCATGGACACTTGGATCGCGCGGCCCTTTCTGGTGTGTTGAATCACTTCGAGCCGGTAGGTGGACTTCTTCGCCAGAACACGGCATGCGAAAGGAATAAGATCCCAACCGAAGTCGAGCAGATCTGCTTTGGTGATCCGGTAGGGGATGCTGCATTTGACGCCGATATCTTCCACCGGGTCGCCGGCGTTCGGGCCGACGCGTGCGGATCGTTGCAGCGCGAACGCCATGCTGACGCCGGCGGGCAGGGGCTGCAATGGGGGTTGAACATTGACGACGCCTTTCAGGCGCTCCACCAGCTCCTGGGTGTGCGACCAGCGGCTGGCGCCGCCGCCGCCGGTGTTGTCATCTACGCCGATAATCTCTCCGATACGGTGGTCTTGAAAACCGGCGGCGAAGGTGTCGGTGGCGCTGTAGGAGGCGGCATCGATCACGAGCGCGACCGGTCCGTAATAAACCTGGCCCGTATCGTTGGCGGTTTCCGGGTCCGTAAGCGGGCGGCCGCTGGTGGTTAAGCTTCCGCTGGCCACGGTTTCGAGAGTGTCGGAAAACCATTGGCGGAAGTACGGAGCGACCTCGTTGATCTGCTCCAGGAGTTTGAGATGCCCCAAGCGATCACTATCCAATTCCTGCAAGCGCGCGATTACGTCTTGCATGGCCGGAGTATTAGCGAAATGGAATTGGGCGGGCGTAATGGCTGCCGGTGTCAGCAGTTGAAGCAGCCGTTCAGCGGCGTTGATGTCGCCACCGGCGTTACTACGAACGTCCAGAATCAGTCCATCTGGAGCGGCGGACTGCATGAGCTGCAGGATGCGCTTGAACTCGTCGAAGATGGAATCGGCGTCGCCTTCAAACGTTTTGATCTTGACGTAGCCAAATCGTTTGTCAGCCCGAGCCAACAAGCTGGGTTCAATGGCGCCGTGTAACTGGTCCGGCGCTCCGCCGGAATGTTGAAACTGAAAAACGTCAGGCAAGGCGGAGGTGAGCGGCGCCACCTGCTTGGAAGGCGTCTGCTGAGCGTAGGGCGACTGCTGTGCGTAGGGCGTCCGCTGTGCGCTGCGCGTCCGCTGTGCGTAGAGCGTCTGCTCTTGTTTCCACTCGTCGGGGCACCACAGCACTTTGCGGACGATGGCGAAGTCTTTGAGCGGCTCGCAAACGGAGTTGCTGATCGATTCACGCAGATCGGTACCCATTCCGGAACCGGCGAACCAAGGCAGTTGGATAATGTGCTCCTCCGCGGATCCTTCACGCGCCAGGTACCGAATGAACACAACCTCTTCGTCGGGCGGCAGCGTGGAAGCGAGCGAGCGGACCGTCATGCGCATCATACCGCGCAGGAACTTCGCGGCCGGGTTTCCGCCGGGGATGTGCTCGGCCAGCAAGTCGACGGCGCGGCGCACCGGCATTCCGTTCCATTGCGTCACCTCCACTCCGGCTTGAAACGAGGGATGCGTGAAGCCTGGCAAAACATTGGTGACCAGGAATCGACGATGATGCTTGCGATCGAAGTAGATTTGCAGAAAGAACGGCAGAAACGCGATGGTCTTGGAATACGGAGGTGGAAGGCGATAAGAAGTGTGAACGTCTCGCAACTCGGCAAAGGCCTGCAGAAGTTCGGAATGGAATGCGAGATCGCTCGATATTTGTCCCAAGC
>JBGPSX010000298.1:0-5401 GCA_041490325.1 Bryobacteraceae bacterium
CAGAGACCCCGGCCATTGACGTCCAGCAACCCAGCCTGCAACAGCAGCGGCAGCGCGACGCGGTACTAGTGAATCTGGCCAGCTTCCGGCAGTAGCGCTTATGTTCGCAGCCGATCGCGCCTCCTGGCAGAATCCGCGGATCCTCACCACCTTATTCATGGTATTTATTGCTGGCGCATTGGCTGGCGCGATCACGATGCGTGCCGGTTTTCATGACAAACTGCATCGCGGCAGCGGGTCATCTTACTGGCATGACGATAGCAATGCGTTTTCCTACGACAAGCTGACCAAAGAACTGAGCCTTACGCCCGAGCAAACCGAGCGGCTCAAAACGATCCTGGATGATTTCGCGAAGTATCACGAGGATCTGGAAGCGCAGATGGAAGATGTCCGCGCCACCGGAAAAAATCGTATCCGGCAGATGCTGACGCCCCAGCAGCGCCAGCGATTCGAACAACTTTCCAACCAGCTTCCCGGGCGATAGCAAGCCTGACAAGGGCATCATCCGGCACGGTTTTAGGCCTGTTTTACGCGGTTTTCACGACTGAGTGGACCGAGTTGCCTATTGCATTCAAATGTTCGGAATGCTATCCTGTAATTGACGTGGATTGATTTAGGTTCTGTCTAGGCAGGGCTGACTAATTGCAACCACGATAAAAAGTGCTAAAGGTGAGTCGGTCTTCACGAAACTAAACCCCTGCGGCACAATGCCCAGGGGATTTTTGTTTGGTGGATGCCGGGTCGCCGTTAGGAGGATAACTCATGACGGTGTTGTCTAACAAAGCCGGCGTGGATCCGGCATTATTCGGCCAGGAAGGCGAGCTGGTCTCGCTTAGAATCGCAGTTGAACCCCGGCTTCTCGAAGACTTGCTGGAGGCGCTCGCCGCGCTCGAGTTCCCGGTGAATCCTGAACTCTTTCATCGGCCGGCGCAAGTGATCGTCGAATTTCCAGCTTATTCCGCGCGACTGGAAGAAGTACGGAGCGTGCTGCGCAGTCAAGGCTTCAACCCCAGTAGCCTGGCGATCGTTCGAGTGTTGGCGCGGACGGCCGAGAACTAGCTGCGCGCGCCTGGCTTTTTCGAGGCCAGCCTTCGTTCCACGGCCTTCAACAAACGCGATTCAACATCATCGGGGAGCACTTGAGCCTGCATGCCTTTATAGACCTGAATGGTCTTTTGAGTCGTGTCAAGAATCACGAAACAATTCGGGCATTCGGTGATGTGGCTCTCGATGCGGCTTCGCAGCGATACATCCACGACATCGTCCAGGTAATCGTTGAGCTCCTGCAAAAACTCCTTACAGGTAAGCAAACACGTCGTCCCCTTTCCGCTTGAAGAAGCGCGACAACTTCTCACGTAGCTGCAGCCGCGCTCGTAGCAGCCGGCTCTTGACCGCAGGAATCGAGATTCCTAGAGCCTCGGCAGTCTCCTCGGTACTCAGTTCTTCGATGTCCCTTAAAACGAAAACGGTGCGGAAAACCGGCTTCAGGCTCTGCACGGCCTCATCCAGAATACCGCCCAGCTCTTCCCTGGAGTACCTTTGCTCCGGGTTCTCGTCCCAGACGGCGATTTCCCGGACCACCGTGTCTTCGCCTGTGTCCAAAGGCTCATCCAGCGGAACGGTGCGATCCGACTTCCGCTTGCGGAGCTTCATCAAGGATTCGTTGACCGCGATGCGAACGATCCAGGTATAGAACTTAGATTGGCCGTGAAAGTCGGCCAGGTGTTCGAAGGACTTCATGAACGTCTCTTGAAGCACGTCCTCTGCATCCTCGTCGTTCTGAGTGATGTGCTTCGCCAGACGATAGATCTTGCGCGAGTACCGGCTCACCAGTTCATTGAAAGCCGCGAGATCACCCTCGCGGGCTCTGGCAACCAGCCCCGACTCGTCGAAGATTCCCGCTTCAGTCGCTGCAGGCATTTCCCTTCTATGGTAACTCAGGACGCGCAGGTTAGCTCGGCAGTGATAACCCTAAGCGGCGGCCAAACGCTCACCGGAAACGAGAAACAAATTTGCGAAACTTGTTAACCTTAAGTCTTGCGATGAGTGCGAGCCTTACTATTACTCTCCCCGACGGCAGCAATAAGACAGTTCCGGCCGGCAGCAGTCCCATGGATATTGCCAAATCGATCGGCCAGCGCCTGGCGGACGACGCCGTGGTTGCGCGCGTGAACGGGCAATTATACGATCTGACGCGGCCGTTCGAATCCGACGCGAACGTCGAAATCCTGACGTCCAGAAATCCGGAGGCGCTGGAAGTTTACCGGCACTCGACCGCGCATTTACTCGCCGCGGCGGTGCTCGAGCTGTTTCCGGAAACGAAGCTCGGCATCGGGCCGCCCACCGAATCCGGTTTCTACTACGACTTTCAGCGCGAGACGCCCTTCACTCCCGAGGACCTCGAGAAAATCGAAGCGCGCATGTTGGAGCTACAGGCTAAGGACTTGCCTTACGAGCGGAAGCTGACGCCCAAGCCTGAGGGTCTCAGGAAATATGCCGACGACTGGATGAAGAGCCAGTTGATTCAGGAGAAGGCCGACGAGATCTTCTCCGAATACACGCTCGGCCCCAACTTTATCGATTTTTGCCGCGGCCCTCATGTTCCCGCCACCTCGCGCATCAAAGCTTTCAAACTGCTCTCGGTGGCCGGCGCGTATTGGAAGGGCGACGAACACAATCCCAAGCTGCAGCGTATTTACGGTACCGCCTTCTTCAACAAGAAGGATCTGGACGCGTACCTGGCGCGTCTCGAAGAAGCCAAGAAGCGCGATCATCGCAAGCTCGGCCAGGAATTGGATCTGTTCAGCATCCAGGAACTCGCCGGACCAGGGCTGATCTTCTTTCATCCCAAAGGCGGCGCGGTCCGCAAGATTATTGAAGACTGGATGCGCGACCAATATTTGGCGCGTGGGTACGCGCTGGTCTACACGCCGCACGTCATGCGCCGGGATTTGTGGAAGGTCTCAGGGCACGCGAATTTTTATAGCGACAACATGTTCAAGCCCATGGAGCTGGATGACGCCGAGTATCAGCTCAAGCCCATGAACTGCCCCGGCCACATCCTGATCTACAAGGACAAGCTGCACAGCTATCGCGATCTGCCTGTCCGGTTGGGTGAGCTAGGCACGGTGTATCGCTACGAACGTTCCGGCGTTATGCATGGGCTTTTGCGCGTGCGTGGATTCACGCAGGACGACGCCCATATCTTCTGCACGGCCGACCAGATTGAAGACGAGATTGTCAGTTGTCTCGAATTCGCTACCGACGTCCTTCGAACGTTCGGCTTCGACGACTATGAAGCCGAGCTCTCCACTTGGGACGGCGGCAAGAGCGGCAAGTACGACGGCTCTCCGGACCAGTGGCAACTCGCCGAAAACGCGTTGAAGCGGGCCACCGAGCGCCTGAAGATGAAGGTCAAGCTCATGCCGGACGAGGCGGCCTTCTACGGCCCGAAGATTGACATCAAGCTGGTGGACGCAATCGGCCGGCTGTGGCAGCTCTCAACAGTGCAATTCGATTTCACGCTGCCGCAGCGCTTCGATCTCGAGTACGTCGCCGAGGACGGCAAGAAGCACCAACCGCTCATGGTGCATCGCGCGTTGTACGGCTCGATTGAGCGCTTCTTCGGAATCCTGATTGAACATTACGCCGGAGCATTTCCGGTCTGGCTGGCGCCGGTGCAGGCCGTGGTGCTGCCGATTACGGATCGCCATCTCGAATACGCGCAAAAAGTGCACAACCGTCTCGCGGCGGAAGGACTACGCGTCACCCTGGATGCTCGCAAGGAGAAAGTGAATCTCAAGATTCGCGACGCCCAGGTGCAGAAGATTCCGTACATGCTGGTGGTTGGCGATCGCGAGGCCCAGAACGACAGCGTCTCGGTCCGCAAACGGAAACACGGCGACCAGGGAGCACAGAGCGTCGACGAATTCCTGGCTGCAATCCGGAAACTGATCGAGAGCAAAGCGCGGACGGAATAGTGTTTGCGCTGGCGGTGATCGCGGCCGGTCTGCTCGCCGGTTCGCTGGTCTATTGTGTCCTGGTCATCCTGGCCGCGCGCAATTATCTGATGTGGCGCACGCACTCATGCGTGCCGCGTTCGCACTCGTGTGAACGCCAGGACGTGGCGACAGAACCAGGCGTTCGCATGAGTGCGAACGTGGCACGCATGAGTGCGTGCGCCCCGGCCCCAATCAGCGTGTTGAAACCGCTGTCGGGCATCGAGGAGAATCTTGAAACGAACCTGCGCGGCTTTTTCGAACAGGATCATCCAGAGTTCGAGATTCTGTTCGCAGTGCGCGAGGCGAGCGATCCCGCGGCGGACGTGGTGCGGGCTTTGCAAAGCGAGTTCCCGCATCTGCGGTCGCGCCTTATCGTCACCGGCGAGGCGCCATATCCGAACGCGAAGGTCTACAGCCTGGACCGCATGCTGGCGGATGCGAGCCACGACTTGCTGGTGATGAGCGACAGCGATATTCGCGTGCGGCCCGGTTTCTTGAAATCAATCGCGGCGGAGTTTGGCGACCCGGGCGTCGCGCTGGCCACCTGTCCCTACCGCGCCGTGGCCGGCAAGAGTTTGTGGTCGAGGTTGGAAGCAGAGGGCATGAACACCGAGTTCCTGGGCGGAATGCTGGTGGCCCGGATGCTGGAGGGAGTGAAGTTCGCGGTGGGCCCGACGCTCGCCACACGCAAGAGTGTGCTCAAGGCGATCGGCGGCTTCAACGTGTTGAAGGACTATCTCGCCGAAGATTTCGTGATGGGTAAATTCGCCGCCCAAGCCGGGCTGGGCGTGATACTGTCGCGAAATATAGTGGAGCACCACATCGGCAGCCAGGGCTGGCGCGCGAACGCGGCGCATCGCATGCGCTGGGTACGAAGCACGCGGAGATCCCGGCCGAGCGGTTATCTCGGTCAATTGTTCACTCATCCACTTCCGCTCGCAATCGCCGTTTCATTGCTGGAGCCGAGCTGGTGGCCGGCGGCAATACTGGCGGTGGGTTTGCGCGCGATGGCCGCATGGTCGACGTGCTGGTGGATCCTGAGGACAAAGCCGCGCTGGCTCCTGCTCGCCGTTCAGGATCTGTTGAGTTTTCCCTTCTGGATTGCGGGCTTCTTCGGAAACACCATCGTCTGGCGAGGCCGGCGCTATTATCTTTACTCGGACGGCCGCTTCGAGCTGCGTTAAGGGACTTCGTCTCGACCCCTAACATCAAGCGATAGTTGCACATAAAGAGGTCCCTGCTGTAACCTGGGAGACCAACGGGACGCCGATATACAGTTAGGGTACAATTCAAGCTCCGCCTCTGGATGCGGATTTTTCATGATCTTAAGTAAACCACCAAAACACCGTCGTATCTATGTGTTGGCGTCGCGCGCCATCGCGGCCAGCGCACTTCTGATG
>JBGPSX010000299.1:0-5399 GCA_041490325.1 Bryobacteraceae bacterium
TCGACAGAATGCAATGCTCCACGCCGGCCTGACGAAGCGCATCCACGTATTCCGCGATCTCGAACATCTTGTTCGGCCCGATCAGCGCGTTGTAGACAAATTCGATGTAGGCGCCTTGCGCGGCGGCTTGCTTCATCTGTGCGATTGACATGCGCACGGGCGCGAGCATCGCGTGCGTGACGACGATTTGTTGAACGCCTTGGCGGCGCGCTTCCTGAACGAGCAGCAAGCCTTCGGCCGCCGAAGAGTGCCCGGTGGCCAGCACCAGTTTGTGCTTCGCGATCAAACCGATCACCTCCCGCACTTCCGGCAGCAAGACGCCGCCGCGCGATACCGGAACAAACGGCCGGCTCTCTTTCGAATATCGAACCTGATTTTCCGCGTCGAAGGTCGGCATCCAAACTACGCGTCCCCATCCTCCTTTGACCAGCGTCATGCGTTCAACAGCCGCAGGATTTATGCCGCCCACTGTTCGGTTCAAATCGATCCCGCCGAAGATCTCGATGCCGGGGACCTCTTTGCGAACCAGAAAGGCGAGCGAGGCAGTGGGTTCGTAGTGGCTCTTCAGCAGCAGAGCCCGCATTCCACGGCTCTTGGCCAGCCGCGCCAAGTCGATGGCGTCGATCGATCGCGGCACGCTGTCCGGATCGGAGTGCGCGTGAATATCCACCACGCCGTTGAGGGACTGGGCGACGCCGCTTGCGCACAGGATCAGCAGTAGAAGCGCTTTGGAATGTTGCATCCTTCGGATATTAGCCCAAAACGCACAAAAACAGCGTCCCCGGACCCCCTTGCCTTGACTGGGCCGTTCCAAGCTCTCTACAATAAAGGTGTCCGTAGAAGGAGGCCGTATGTTCCGATCGATAGGCTTCCCCGAACTTTTAGTCATTCTGGTAGTCGCCGTTCTGCTCTTTGGCGGAAAGAAGATTCCTGAAGTGGCGAAGGGTTTGGGCGAGGGCATCAAGAACTTCAAGAACTCTCTGAAGAGTGAGGAACACAACGTCGACGAAAAGAAGCAGGCGTAAGGCTTCCTGGCTTTGCTCGCAAGTTGAGCGGACCTGAATCGACTTCCAAAGTAAAGAACCCCCGCGATGCCCGTCGCGGGGGTTTTACTTTACCTGGGGATTCAGTTACTTCTTCTTGGGTACAATCGCGTCTTTAACGGCTTTGGCGACGCGGAACTTCACAACTTTCTTGGCCGGGATCTTGATGGCTTCGCCAGTTGCGGGGTTGCGGCCCATGCGCGCCTTGCGGTCTACGCGAACCAGGCGGCCGATACCGGGAATCACGAACATCCCGTTCTTCTTGGTTTCGCGAACTGCCATTTCGGCAAAGGTTTCGACGAACTGTTTGGCTGCCTTGGTGCTACTGCCGGTAGCGCCGGCCAGTTCCTTCATGATCTGAGACTGCGTCATCTTAGTTGCTGCCATGTACTTCTCCTTGTAGTGGTTCTTCCAGTCAATTCTGCGACCGGTTAGTTAAAACATAACCGTGTCAAATTGTTTCCTACCAAATCATACGGGATGATGACTGGTATGTAAAGAGTAGAATACCAGAAAAATGCGGTTTTCCTCAGTTTTTTGAAGGTGCGATGCCTCGGATGCCGATAGAACGGGCTTTCGGTGTCGTCTCGGGCTTCCGAAACGTGAATCTACGCAGTCTTGGCGGCCTGGACGTTCAGATCGAATTCGGCCGGGGCGCCAATGCCGAGTTGACGGCGAAGTTCAGCGTCCAGCTTCTCCGTGGCCTCCGGATTCGCAATCAGGAAGGCGCGCGCGTTCTCGCGGCCTTGTCCGATTCGCTCCCCGCCGAAACTGAACCACGATCCGCTCTTCTCCACCAGGCTTTGCGCGGCGCCCAGATCCAACAGGTCGCCTTCGCGCGATATGCCCTCGCCATAGAGAATATCCACCTCCGCTTCGCGGAACGGAGCAGCAACCTTATTCTTAACGACCTTGATCTTGGTGCGATTACCGAACACTTTGTCGCCGTCCTTAAGCGCTCCCATTCGGCGCACTTCGAGGCGAACCGACGAGTAAAACTTTAATGCCCGGCCGCCCGTGGTGGTTTCCGGATTCCCAAACATCACACCGATCTTTTCGCGGACCTGGTTAATAAAGACGAGCAGCGTGTTGGTGCGCGCCACCACGCCGGTCAGCTTGCGCATGGCTTGCGACATGAGGCGCGCCTGCAGGCCCATGTGGCTATCGCCCATTTCCCCGTCCAACTCGGCCTTCGGCACCAGGGCCGCCACCGAATCGATCACGACGATGTCAACGCCGCCTGAGGCTACCAGCGCGCCAGTGATCTCGAGCGCCTGCTCGCCACAGTCCGGTTGCGAGACGATCAAATTGTCCACATCGACGCCCAGCTTCTTGGCGTAGCCTGGATCCAGCGCGTGTTCGGCATCGATAAAGGCTGCCGTTCCCCCCGCTTTCTGCGCCTGAGCAATGACGTGGAGCGCGAGCGTCGTCTTCCCGGATGACTCCGGCCCGAAGATCTCGACCACGCGTCCGCGCGGGAGCCCGCCCACGCCCAAGGCGGAATCGACCGATATGGATCCGCTTGAAATGACTGTCACTGGGAGAACATTCCGCGATCCGAGACGGAGCACGGTCCCCTTTCCGAACTGCTTGTCCATCTGGCTCAAGGCGGCGTCAATGGCGCGCTGGCGCGCGGCGATGTCTGGCAGGGAAGCTTGATCTTTCACGCATCATTAGTGGAGCGTGACCGAATATCGTCTCAGGAAACGAGGTTAATCGGCCCGGAGAGCCGCCATCGGATCGACGCGCGTGGCGGCTCGCGCCGGGAAATAACTGGCTGGAATCGTCATTGTCACTAATATCATCCAGGCTGCGCCGAATGCGATTGGGTCCAGCGCCGTTACGCCGTACAGGAGCCCTTCGGCGAAACGGACCAAGGGCAAAGCCGCCAAGAGGCCGGCAGTCGCTCCGATAGCCGACATCAGCAAGCCCTGCCCTACGATGTGCCGCCGCACTGCCTCCGCGCCCGCGCCCAGGGCCATGCGGATCCCGATCTCACGCGTTCGCGCGGCCACGGCATGCGCCAGTTGACTGTACATCCCGAGGCTGGCCAGGGTGAGCGAAATCAGACCGAAGATGCCAATCAGGACTGCCGCGGATCGTTGCTGCCACAGCGACCGGTCCACCTGATCCTTCAGAGTCCGGACCGCGTACACCGGCAGATTTGCATCCAAGGTCGCGATCTCGCGCCGAAGCGTGGCGGCAAAAGCGGACGGGTCTCGCCTGGTGCGCACCTCGATGGTGACGAAGGAATCGTAATGCTGAAGCATCGGTTCGTAGAACAGCATGGGCGCTTCAGTAAGGATGGATCGATACTTCGCATCACGGGCTACACCCACCACCTCGAGCGCGGGGCGAGGTGGTTCACCGGTATCCGGGACAACGATCCGCTTTCCGAGGACGCTCTGGTGTGGCCACAACCGCTCGGCCAGCCTTTCGCTGACGATCGCGACAGGCGCAGCGCCCGCTCTGTCGTGCCACGTAAAATCGCGTCCTGCGACGAGCGGGATACCCAAAGTTCGAAAATAGCCGGGCGAAATGAGGTTGGCATCCACCCTCACCCCGAGATCGGGATTTCGACGCAGTTCGGCTGGCAGCGGCTCCTGGCCGGGATAAAACACCTGTCGGCGGTCGGCCCAGTCTCGCGCCGGTTCGGACTTCGATAGACTCACCGACTCCACTTCCGGATTTGCCATCAGTCGCTGGGCCAATCGCTCTGCAAATTGCTTGCCCTGAGGTTCGGAGTATCGCTGGATCGCTAGATCCACGGCTGCCAGAAGCACCCTATCCGTTTCGAAGCCGGGACGAATCGAGAAGATCCCGAGCATGCTTCGCATGACCAGGCCGCCCGCGACCAGCAGTACCGCAGATACCGCGATCTGTCCCACCAGCAGCAGCGTAGCGAGTCTCGGAGCTTTCCCCGGCCGCCATTCGGTTGGAGACGGCGCCGCGGCTTTGAGAAAGCTGACCACATCCGTCTTGGACGCTTGCAAAGCGGGCGCCAGTCCGAACAACAGTCCGGTGGCGAGTGTCAGGCCGAACGTAAATAGCAGGACGGTCCCATCCAGCCTGGTCGGCGTCCGCAAGGCGATGTCGGCTGGCCCGAGAACCTTGAGCGCAAGTTCGATCGTGAAGGGCGCAATCAGTAGCGCCAGGCCGGAGGCCAGCAGGCAGACAAGCAGGCTTTCAACCATCAACTGCCGCATCAGCCGCCATTGACTTGCGCCCACAGCCAGCCGCACTGCGATCTCGCGCCGGCGGCCAGCCGCTCTGGCGAGCAGAAGATTGGCGATGTTTTGACAAGCGATCAACAACAGCAGCGCGACGCTCGCGAGCAGCAGGCCCAGCAGAGTGCGCAAGTCCCGGCGCTGGCTCTGGTCGAGGCCGACGTCTCGCGTCACGGTGGCCGATCGCCCGGTATTGGTCTCCGGGTAGGCGCGTTCCAGGTTCCGGGCGATCGCTGCGACCTCCGAACGCGCCCGTTCCATCGATACGCCGGGGCCGAGGCGTCCATATAGCGTCAGCCAGCCCGCCGATCGATGAGAGAGCATGTTGGTTCCCGTATAGCGAGGCATGGCCTCGTTTTGCATCATCATCGGCAGCCAGACGTCCACCTGTTCGCCAATCCGCATTCCATGGAATTCTTCTGACGCGACGCCCACGATGGTGAATGCGTAACCGTTCAGCATCATCTTTTGCCCGATCGCGGCTGGGTCTGTGGCGAAGCCGCGCAGCCAGAAGTTGTGGCTGAGCACGGCTACCGGATGCGCGTCGGATGTGCGGTCATCATCAGGGGTGAGCAACCGGCCGAGCGCGGGTTTGACGCCGAGGACGTTGAAGTAATTCCCGGTGACGATGGATCCCGCGATTCGCTCCGTGACGCGCTGCGCGAAGCTGATCGGAATGCCGCGCTCGGCGACCAGCCCGGCGAAGCAGCGGTTCTGATCGCGGTAATCGACATAGTCGGGATAGCCCGCGTTCGAATATTCCTGGCCATTCTGCACGCGCACGAGCCGGACGAGCTGATCCGGATTCTGGACGCCGGAAACAGGCCGTTGCAGAACGGCATGCGTGACAGTGAAAAGCGCGGTGTTCGCGCCGATTCCGAGCGCCAGCACGGCGACCGAGACTAGCGTCAAGTTGCGATGCCGCGAGAGCGATCGCGCGCCGTAGCGGATATCCTGCCAGATGCCCAACCCGCACCTCCAATAAATAGAGGGACGCGGATCAGCCGGGAGTGTTAACCGAGGCAGCCGATGTTAAACTAAAGAAGAACACGGCGGCTGTAGCTCAGTTGGTAGTAGCGCCAGATTGTGGTTCTGGATGTCGTGGGTTCAAATCCCACCAGCCGCCCCA
>JBGPSX010000300.1:0-5389 GCA_041490325.1 Bryobacteraceae bacterium
AAACAGCAAAGTAACAACGCTGGTCCTCCATGACCGCACGCGCAAGGCACACGCAGAGTCTGGGCGGCATGCGTGTGCTGCCGGCTCTGGGATCGCTGGCCGTTGCCACCAGTATCCTGGCCGGCCTGCCGTACGCGGCTCAGAGCCAGACTCGGCAATCATTCGAGACTGGCTCAAATTAGAGCCAGCCAAGCCAACTCCGCCGGGCGCAGGCCGTGGGTGACCGCGGCTCCCCCAACATTGGCCGTGAAAAATGCATCTTTGCAATTTCTGATTCAGATGGCGTATCAGGTCCGCGATTTTCAGGTCTCGGGCGGCCCAGCCTGGATCGGCTCCGATCAATACGACATCGACGCGAAGGCGGATGGCCACCCGCGACCTCAAGAGTGGTTACAGACCATGCGGCCGATGCTTCAAGCGCTTCTCAACGACAGGTTCAAGTTGAAACTCCATCGTGAGACCAAAAAACTTCCGGTCTTTGTGCTGACCGTGGCAAAGGGCAGTCTCAAAATGCGACGGTCACAAGAGGCAAGCTGCGCTACCTTTCAATGGGTCAGAAACTCGCCAGCGCCGGGTGAGAGCCCATTCCTGCACTGCGGCGCCCTCGAGCTAATAAACGCTCAACTGAACCATCACGCTGGACGCGTTCGGAATGAGCATGAAAGACCTGTCCCTTGATTCCCCTGGTCTGACGACCTTTCTATCGAATGAGGTGCGCCACATCGTCATCGACAAGACCGGGCTTACGGGATTATTTGATTTCCACCTGGAATGGAACCGCCAAGCCACCGCCGACCCCACGTCATCGGATGAATTTACCAACCCGTCGATCTTTACCGCCCTGCAGGAACAACTCGGACTGAGGCTGGAATCGGCGAACGGTCCGGTGGAGGTCCTGGTCATCGATCACGCGGAGAAACCCGGCGGGCTGGTTCCTTCAACGCGCTTCTGACAAGAGCTTGCCGATTTCCCAATGGTGTCCGAACGGATCCACCACTCGTCCGATCCGCCAACCATGTTGATCCTTGACCGGCGAAACCACTTTGGCTCCGGCCGCGATGGCCGCTTCGAAAACCGCGTCCGGATTTTCGACCATCATGATCATCCGCACCGAACCGCCGCCGAGCGACTCCGGACTGAAGTTGAGATGCGCCGGCGACTCGTCGGCGACCCAGAACTCCGCCTTGCCCACGGACAATCGTGCCACCACTTCCCCGCTCTCGTTCTCGATCCGAAACAACTCGCCGGCTCCGAACGCCGCCTTGTAGAACTCGATCGCCCTCTTCCCGTTTCGGACTGAGAGCATGGGAGCTATTGCAGTCACCTGTTCGTGGTTGCTCATCTGTCGGACATTATCGCCCACGGTACTGGCGCCCCGGCACAACCGGCTAGTTGGAAGCCAGAGCAGCCCGGGAACTCCGCTATACTGAAAGTGCGAGGTCTTTAATGGCGCGTCGTGTACGGCCCCTTCTTACCGCTCTTCTTGTAATCGCCCTCTGCTCCGTCATCGGAGGCATTTTCGGACCAGGCCTGAACGGAGTCTCCGCCGCTTCCGCTGGGCCCGAAGAGGACCTGAAGGCCAGCATCAAGCAGTTCACCAAGGTCTATGAGTTGGTGGAGAACAACTTCGCCGACAAGGTGGGCTCCGACAAGGGGATTTACAAGGGCGCGATCCCTGGGATGCTCCGGACGCTCGATCCCCACTCAAACTTCTTCGATCCGAAGGATTTTCAGTCGCTCAAGGACGATCAGAGCGGCCACTATTACGGCGTTGGTATGACCGTCGCTCCTCGCAATGGAAAAACGATTGTGGTTGCTCCGTTCGGTGGCTCGCCGGCTTACAAAGCGGGACTGCGCCCGGGCGACATCATCATGGAAGTGAACGACAAACGGACCGACAACCTGACCACGCCTGAGGTCGCCGACCTTCTCAAAGGCCCGCGCGGCACTCCAGTTGAGGTCATGGTGGGACGCGAAGGCAACGACAAGCCCATTATTTTCCATATCGTTCGCGATGAGATCCCGCGCTATAGCGTCGAAGAGGCATTCTGGATCCGGCCCGGCATCGCGTTTCTGCACGTGTCGGCATTCAACGAGAACACCAGCCAGGAGATGGAAGACAACCTGAAGAAGCTGGGCGAAGGCAACATCAAGGGGCTCGTGCTCGACCTGCGCAACAATCCCGGCGGTCTGTTGAACGAGGGCGTGGCTGTCGCGGGACACTACCTGCGCAAGGGTGAAGTCGTCGTTTCGCACCGTGGCCGTAATTCGGCCGAGAAGCCTTACCTCGCGCGCGGAAGCGGGCTTGGACAGAATTATCCTATCGTCGTCATGGTGAATCAGTTCTCTGCCTCGGCTGCGGAAATCGTAGCCGGCGCTTTGCAGGATCACGATCGCGGCTGGATTATCGGCGACACGACGTTCGGCAAGGGTCTGGTTCAGACCGTTTATCCGCTGGATGACAATACCGGCCTCGCCCTGACAACCGCTCACTACTACACTCCCAGCGGCCGCCTGATCCAACGCGATTATTCGAACATCTCGTTCCTCGATTACTACTACGGCAAACGCACCGAAACAAAGAACCCGCTGGACGTCAAGAGCACCGACAGCGGCCGGACAGTTTATGGCGGCGGAGGCATCACGCCGGACGAGAAGTTCGAAACACCCAAGTTTAATAAGTTTCAAACGGAACTAGTCCGCAAGTTCGCGTTTTTCAATTTTTCGGCGAAATGGTTTGGCGCGCGCAATGAGAGTAAGCTGCCCAAGGGCTGGCAGCCGGATGCGGCCGTGGTCAACCAATTCCACGAGTTTCTGACGAGTCAGAGCATCCCGTTCGCCGAAGCCGATTGGACCGAGAACAAGACCTGGGTTGAGCAGCAACTGAAGCGCGAAATGTACGCCACCGGATTCAGCTTCGAGGAGTCGCAAAAGGTCGCGGTCGAAACGGATCCCATGGTGGCCAAGGCCGTCGATGCGGTCCCACAGGCGCGAACATTGCTTGATAAATCGAAGAAACTGATCGTTCAGCGGATGCGCCGCGACGACCGGTAATAGCGCTCACAAGATTTGAACACGCCGCAGATTACGGTCCTCGACGCCGGGGGGCAGTATTGCCATCTCATCGCTCGCAAGATTCGCGACCTCGGAGTGTACGCCGACGTCTGTGCCAGTGACACTCCCGCCGGCGAACTGCGCGGCCGCAAGGGCCTCATCATCTCGGGCGGTCCAGACAGCGTCTACGAGAGCGACAGCTCGCGCATCGATCCAGCCATTCTTTCAACCGCCAGCGCTGTGCTCGGGATCTGTTACGGACAACAGCTCATGGCGTACGAACTGGGCGGCCGCGTGCGCAAGGGCGATAAAGGCGAATACGGACTGGCGTTGCTACAAGCCGTGAAGCCGCACCCGCTTTTCGCGGATCTGAACGGCGACCCGCAGATCTGGATGAATCATCGCGATCAGGTGGAATCGGTCCCAGAAGGTTTTGACGTGCTGGCCAGCACCGATACTTGCGCGGTCGCGGCCATGGCGCACCGGACACGCCCGCTGCTCGGCGTTCAATTCCATCCCGAAGTGGTGCACACCAAACAGGGCACGCGAATTCTCTCGAATTTCGTCTTCGGTGTCTGCGGATGCGTGCAGGACTGGGATCCGAAAGATCGCATCCGCCCGACCGAAGCCGAGATTCGAAGCGTGGCCGGTGATCGCAACGTGTTCTTCTTCGTCAGCGGCGGCGTCGATTCAACGGTTGCGTACACGCTGTGCCTCCGGGCTCTGGGGCCCGAGCGCGTCTACGGAATCTACGTCGACACTGGCTTGATGCGCGAAGGCGAGACGCAATATGTTCGGCGGCTCTTCGAGCAACTGGGCGCCACTGCGTTTCACGTCGAAGACGCGGCCGGTGAATTCCTGAACGCGCTTGAGGGTGTCTGCGATCCCGAGAAAAAACGCCACATCATCGGTGAGCAATTCGTGGCAGTGCAGGAACGGGTTTTGAGCACGGGCTCTTTTCTCGACGGCCACTGGATCCTCGGCCAGGGAACCATCTATCCCGACACCATCGAATCGGGCGGCACCGCGCGGGCGGACGTGATCAAGACGCATCACAACCGTGTGGCGGGGATCCAGAAACTGATCGAAACCGGCCGAATCATCGAGCCTCTCGCGTCGTTCTACAAAGACGAAGTGCGCGAGATCGGGGAAGAGCTGAGCATCCCCGGCGAGTTTTTGCACCGCCATCCCTTCCCCGGCCCTGGGTTGGCGATTCGTTGCCTATGCTCCGAACGGGAAACTCCCGTGGAGCGATTGGACGCGGGATGGCTGTTGCCGATTCGATCGGTCGGCGTAAAAGGCGACTCGCGCAGCTATCATTCGGTTCTTGCGCTCGAGAATCTGCCCACCGATGAAATCGCCACCGAGTTAGTGAATCGCACGAGTGACATCAATCGCGTCGTGGGCTTGGTTCGCGCAAAGGCGCCGATGTCAGAACTGCACACGACCGTCGGAACGCTCACGCACGAACGTCTGGAACGACTGCGCCGCGCCGACGCCATCGTGCGCCGTCTCTCGGACGAAAGCGGGTTCGAGCGCGAAGTCTGGCAATTCCCGGTGGTCCTGATCCCACTCGGAATCGACAGCGCCCCCGATTCGCTGGTGCTGCGGCCAATTCATTCCGTGGACGGCATGACCGCACAAGTCGTCCGAATGCCGGACGATTTGCTCAAGCAGATGGCAACCGAGCTACTCACAGTCGACGGCATCTGCGGCGTCTTCTACGACCTAACGCACAAACCGCCCGGCACGATTGAGTGGGAATGATTCCTAAATACGATGGAAGCTTTTTAGAATATCGCGCGTCGAGTAACGCAGTGCGATCGGCCGGCCGTGCGGGCAGCTCATGGGGCACTGCGTTGCCGCGAGTTCCGTCAGCAGCCATTCCATCTTGGTGTGATCCAGCCGCATGTTGATCTTGATCGCGGCCCGGCATGCAATGCTCGCCGCCATCGAACGACGCAGATCGTCCACCGATACCCGGCGTAGCTCGTCTTCCGCGATTTCTAGAATCTCAAAGACCAGTTTCTCGACATCGGCAGGGCCAACGCCGGCCGGCGCTGCCTTCACAGCGATAGTCCGGTTGCCGAAAGGCTCTGAATCGAAGCCGGCGCGCTCCAGTTCGCCGGCGATGCGCGCGTATTCTATTTGTTGGCCGGCAGTCAGCTCGAGAATCATAGGCATAAGAAGATGCTGGCGCTCCACACTGCCCTCGGCCTGCTGGCGCAGCACTTTCTCGAATAGAATGCGTTCGTGCGCGACGTGCTGGTCGATGATCCAGAGCCCGTCGCGGCCGGCGGCGATGATGAAGCTGTCGTGAATCTGGCCGAGCGGC
>JBGPSX010000301.1:0-5366 GCA_041490325.1 Bryobacteraceae bacterium
CCGTTTCCGAATCCGCTGGCCTGCTACATCGGCGCGTGGGACTGGGGCAAGTATCTCGGCGACGAAGCAATCGAGAAAGGTGTCGATGTCGGCGTCGCAACCTGGAGCCGTCTGACCCCAAATTCGATGCCGGCGATGGCCAAGAGCGGCGCCAACTACATGAACTCGCAATTGATCAAGATGGAGGCGCTGCTGAACGGATACTCGGAAGGAATAGCGCTCGACGATCGTGGTTACGTTTCCGAAGGCTCTGGCGAAAACATTTTTGTCGTCAGCAACGGGGTGGTAATGACGCCGCCGCTATCGTCATCAATTCTGCCGGGCATT
The DNA here is from genome assembly GCA_041490325.1 of Bryobacteraceae bacterium. Lineage (GTDB taxonomy): Bacteria > Acidobacteriota > Terriglobia > Bryobacterales > Bryobacteraceae > Palsa-89. The sequence continues at coordinate 328 of JBGPSX010000301.1, forward strand.
ACGCGCGACAGCGTGATCCAGATTTGCGGAGAACTCGGAATTACTATTAAGGAGCAGACGATTCAGCGGGCTGCGCTTTATGTTGCCGACGAGTTGTTTTTCAGCGGCACCGCGGCCGAGATTACACCGATCCGTTCGGTCGATCGCATCTCGATTGGTTCAGGTGGGCGCGGAGAAATCACCGCGAAAATTCAGAAGGTCTTCTTTGAAATCACTTCCGGTGAGCGCCAACCGCCGGGGCCGTGGCTGACTTACGTACGCGAACAAAAGGCCCGCGCCGCCAATCAACCCGCGGCGGGTACTGCCGGTAACGGCCGTGGCTCCGGAGCGAAGGGAAAAGCTGAGTCTCGGGTAACTCCAGTTGAACCCGAACTCGTCGCGCGGGCGCAGGCTGCGGCGGCGGATTAGGGCAAGGAAAACCGAGCGGTCAGAAAGCAGGAGGAGCTCGACAGCGACTCCTGCTTTTTGTTTGACTGACAGTTTTCTCGCAGTTTTTGCACGATGAACTGCAAAGTCTGCGCTCTATCGAGCTTCTTCCGGCTGAGGGATTTCAGCGCTTGCCGGCTCGGTTTCCTCGACCTCGATCTTCTCACCCATCAAGACCAGGATCTGATGTTGCTGCCCGTCACCCACTAAGACAACTTCATTACCTGACTGGACGACGCCATCCAGTCTGACTTCGGCGACGCCGCGGTTGAGCGAATGCGGATTCTCGACAATGATGCGGTAGGCTGTTTTGCCTCGGCGATAGTTAATCTCAAACTCGCGCCAGAAACGCGGAATGCATGGATCGATTCGCAAACGATCACCTTCCAGCTTGAACCCGAGAATGTATTCGAGCGCCGCGCGGTACATCCATCCGGCCGAGCCCGTGTACCACGTCCAGCCACCGCGACCCGTGTGCGGCGGCACCGCATAGACATCGGCCATGGCGACGTACGGCTCTACTTTGTACTTGTGCAAGCCCGCGCGCGTCGACGCGTGATTGATCGGGTTCAGCAGTCCGAACAACTCGCCGGCGCGATCGCCGTCGCCCAGCAACGCAAAGGCAATCACTGTCCATAATGCCGCGTGCGTGTACTGTCCGCCGTTTTCGCGCACGCCGGGAACATAGCCTTTGACATAACCCGGATCCAGCTTGCTCTTATCAAACGGGGGAGTGAACAAAACGATAAGTCCATCGCCGCGACGAATCAAATATTCATTTACCGCGGCCATCGCGCGGGCCGCGCGATAGGATTCCGCTACGCGAGAGATCACCGCCCACGTTTGCGCGATCGAATCGATGCGGCACTCGTCGTTCTGCGCCGAACCCAACGGCGTGCCGTCGTCGAAATATGCGCGCCGGTACCAATCGCCGTCCCAGGCTTGTTCCAGTCCTTTCCTAAGAATCTCCAGGTGCCGGCCATAGCGGTTGCTGCGATCCTTCATTTGATATCGCTCGCACAACGGCGCAAATCCGCTCAAAACGGTGCAGAGAAACCAGCCCAGCCATACGCTCTCGCCACGACCTTCGACGCCGACCCGATTCATGCCATCATTCCAATCACCCGATCCCATCAGCGGCAATCCGTGTTGGCCAAGCCCGAGGCTGCGATCAATTGCGCGCGCGCAATGCTCAAGCACGGTGACGCTCTCAGTCGAGATGTCAGGCTGCAGGTACTTTTCAGTTTGATCCGGTTCCAGCAGCGGGCCTTCGATGAAGGAAACGGTTTCTTCCAAAACCGAATAGTCGCCGGTCACCCTCACATAAAATGAAGCGACGTAAGGAAGCCACAACAGATCGTCTGAGAAACACGCACGGACACCGCGGCCGGTCGGCTCATGCCACCAGTGCAACACGTCACCTTCCTTGAACTGGCGCGCGGCGGCACGGAGGATCTGTTCGCGTGCGACCTCGGGAGTCGCATAGACCAGAGCCATCACGTCCTGCAACTGATCGCGAAAACCAAAGGCGCCGCTCGATTGATAGAACGCTGAACGTCCCCGCACGCGACACGCCAACGTTTGACACAACAGCCAGCGATTCACCAGCGTGTCCATCGAGGCATCGGGTGTTTTGATCTCAATCGTGCCCAGTAGTTGATCCCAGAATCCCAACACTTTTTCGAAAGCTTCGTTGACGGCGTGAGTGCTGCGAAAGCGCGCATTTACCGCGCGAGCTTCTTCGATCGATTCGGCCTCGCCCAGTAAGAAGATCACCTCGCGGGCTTCGCCGGGCGCGAGCTCGATAGACGCCTGGATTGCCGTACAGGGATCCAGACCGGCGCCATCGCGACCACTCAAGGCCGTGCGGCGCAGCGCGGCCGGCCGCGCCAGAGATCCATTGCGCCCGATAAACTCCTTCCGATCGCAGGTGACTGTGAATTGACGCTCGCTGGTGCCGGCAAATGCCACGCGATTCGAAAACTCGTTGTTATAGGAATTGCGCGCGAAGATAGCGCCCTCGTTCTCTTCCACATCCGTGACTATGTGATTTGCCGACGCTTCGCGGGTCACTCCCAGGACCAGCTCCTGATAGCTTGTGATTGAGAGTCTGCGCCGCCGGTCTGAGCGATTGCGCAAACGCAGCAGAGAAATCTTTACGGGTGCATCGAGGGGCGCAAACACGAGCAACTCCTGCGAAATGCCGTGGCTGGCATGTTCAAACACGGTATAGCCCTGGCCATGGCGAATCAGGTAGCCTTGACCTTCGCGTATGGGCAATGGAGTCGGCGTCCAGGTGGTGCCGGAATCTTCGTCGCGAAGATAAATTACCTCGGCGGGTGGATCGCTCACCGTATCGTTGGACCAGGGCGTGAGACGGTTCTCATGGCTGTTGAGCGACCAGGTAAAGCCCGCTCCGGTTTCGGTAATCATGAATCCAAAGTCGGTGTTGTTCGCAATCACGTTGGACCACGGCGCGGGGGCCCACTGGCCTTCGCCCAATACGATGACGTATTCACGCCCGCCATGCGCAAAGCCGCCGAGTCCGTTAAAGAAGGATACCTTCGGCGGCTCAGGAGCCGACTCAGGATAAACTTGCGACGGCGACCGCGGTTGAAACTGGGGCGGTAAGGTTTCTTCGACCGGCCGGCGCACGAGCTGATCCTCCAAAGAACCTCTTTCGCTGACGATCACAACCCGGGCCACTGAATGCAGCAGAATCCGTACTTCCTCAGGCATGATGTCTGAGAAGCGAACGAAAACCCCGCCGGGTTTGTCCAGCATTCCCAGCGCGCCGGATGTCCGCACCGCGATTTGCAATGTGTCATGAAGTGATTGCGCATAGCCCGTCGGGTGATCATTCAGGATCACCAGGTCAAAACGGAGTCCTTTCGATCGCAGATATTGATGACCTCGCAAAAGCTGCCGGGCCATCTGGATGTCTTCTTCGCGATCAAGGCGCAGAATCACAATCGGCAAATCGCCGCTGATTCCCTGCGACCAGAGACCCGACTGCGTCAGTTGGTTCAGCGCCAGGACATGAGGCCGTGGACGCAACGAAGGATCCGCATACAAGATCCGGCCGGCGAGTCGCTGAAAAAGATGCGCCTCGTTGGGATCGATGTGCAGGTGGCTCATCTCGACCTGAGAGCGCGTCCAGGCCAGCCGGGATTCACGTTCGAAGATATTTGCGTCGTGATACTTTTCCGCGATTGCGATCGCGTGGTCGCGCGACTCTGCCACCCCGGTAGTGAAAACGATCTGCGCGGTTTCGTTCGGCAGCAAACGCACCCGGCAACGCAGGCTGAAAATCGGATCGAGCACCGCGCCCACGGTGTTCGAGAGCGGACGATCTTCCATTACCGCCACCGGCCCCGCAGTAGTGTGCCCCCGACCAAGAAAGCGCGCCCGATCGGTTTCAAACTGGATTCCGGCAATCGTTTCGGCGGAGGTCGACAGTACATGCACGCCCCAAACGGCTTCGTCCTGCGACGAGCGCGGGCGCCGGCGCGCAAACAGCGCTCTGTGCGGCGCATGGAACTCAGTTTCAATGAATAGATTGTTGAACGCGGGATGCGCCAGATCATCGGCCCGGGGCGCGAGCACGACTTCGGCATAGCTCGTTAACTCGATCTCGCGCGGGCGGGTTGAATAATTCGCAATCGACAAACGTCGCATCTCGGCGTTGTCTTCCGCCGAAACGATCACGTCCAGGTGCGTGACAATGCCGAAATCGCGACGCCAGAAGTCGGCCTTGTCCTCTGCAAAGGCGACTTCGTAACTCTGCGGTTTGCTGCCGACAGGTTGGTGACCCGCCGACCAGACGGCGCCGCTGCGCACGTCGCGGATGTAAACAAAGCTGCCACAGTTATCGCGGGTTGAGTCTTCGCGCCAACGGGTCACTGCCAGGGGTCCACACATCGAATAGCCGGCGCCCGCAGTCGTGATCATCAAGCTGTAATTCCCGTTCGATAACAACTGAGTGCGCGGCGTGGGCAGATCGGCGGTGTCGTAAGCGCGTGTCACCAGGCCGGTGAGCGTGCGCACAACCCGTCCGGTCAGGACCTCCTCGGCCCGCGGGTGCGCCGCCAGTACGCCTCGCGGGATCCGTTCCTGTAGCAGCAACTCCGTCGCCTGTACCGCCGGATCGCTGTGAAATCGATTCTGCATCACATTGCGGTTGAGCAGATTGTCGAGCGCTACCAGACTCATGCCCTGATGATGCGCCATGTACGCGCGCACCAGAGTGCATCTTTCGCCTTTCTTTACTCGCTCCGGCGTGTAATCCAGCGCCTCGTAAAAACCGTAACGTGAGAGCGCGCCTTCCCGCTCCAGTACGCGGAGGTTCTCGATCCCCTGGGCCGGCGAAACATTCGCGGCCAAGATCGTCGAGTAAGGCGAGACCACCAGGTCTTCGATCAAGCCGCGCTTCAACCCCAGTCCGGGAACGCCGAACGGCCCATATTGATAGTTGAGTTGCAGGTCGCGCGCCGAGTATGCCGACTCGGAAATGCCCCAGGGCACACCACGTTCATACCCATATTCGATTTGCCTTGAGACCACGGCTTCGTAAGTCTCACCGAGCAATGTCTCGCGATAGTTGCGCATGAGCA
>JBGPSX010000302.1:0-5358 GCA_041490325.1 Bryobacteraceae bacterium
GAGGAACTGGATCACACCCGCCGCGGAATTGGAGGCCCTCTTTTTCCCGCAGCCCGCGTGGCTCCTGGACGCAATTCACGAGCGCATTCTGCCCCTCAGGAATTATCAGCCGCGCACCAATCAGACGCTCGGCGAACTACTGAGAAGAGCCCGGCTGGGGGTTTAGAGACCGCTCCCTTCGGTCATGGCTCAGAGTGCGCATTTGCGCTGCTTACCACGACTTACTGATCCTCGCCCCTAACAGAGCCGCGACCAATTGAAGCGGTTGTTCAAGCAGCTTTTCAGCACCCAATCAGACCGGCCGCGCTGGATGAGACGATTTGGCTGCCGGCCCGGTAGAACTTCTCAAAACAAATTCGGGATCGATCACAATGTCCCTGGAAGCAGGTTTCCCTTTGCCGGCGTCGCGCGTCAGTGCTTCGAACACCAGATGACCGATGCGTTCGCGGGGAATGTCCACGGTGGTCAAGGGCGGCTCGCAGTACTGCGACAACTTGATATTGTCGAAGCCAGTGACCGAAACGTCTTCGGGCACGCGCAGGCCTTGATCGCGCAATTCGCGTAAGAGGCCGAGCGCCATGAAATCGTTCACGCAGAGAATCGCGGTCGGCTCGAAACCCGAGGCGAGTAAGCGGCGTGCGGCATTTCTCCCGCCGTCCGGCCCATCCTGGTCGGCAATAGTGCGCCACTCGGTGGACGGCCCATAGCTCGAGACCGTCTCGACAAAGGCCTGCTCACGTTCGCTGGTAGGTCCTAAGCTGGTGTGATGGCCGACGAACGCCAGCCGGTCATGACCGAGATTGTGCAGATACTCCACCGTCCGGGCGATACCCTGGCGATAGTTCACGCGAATATTCGAGATATTCTTGCGCACGGCGCCGACATCGTAAAATACTGCCGGAATATCGCTCTCGGTGAGTTCGTCGATCAGATCGGAATCCATCTCCGAGACGATTACGGCGAGACCCGTAACCCGTCGTCCGATCATCATTCGAACGCCGCGCACCAGACGCTCGGAATCATAGTCGGTGTTGACCACCACAACATCCAAGCCGCTGGCGTGCGCGTCCGATTCCAGCCGCCGGAAGATATCGAAGAAGAACGGGTTCTCTAGGTTGGAGGTAATCATCCCGATGGTCAGGCTTTTTCCCCCGGCCAAAGTTCGAGCGTGCAGGTTCGGGTGGTAGTTCGCTTCCGAAACCGCTTTCATCACTCGCAGGCGGGTGGAGTTCTTCACAACTTTGACGTTGTTCAGAACCCGCGAAACCGTGGCTGTGGATACGCCCGCCCGTCGCGCAACCTCTTCAAGACTCATTACGTTACTAAAGATACCATCTCCGCCGATAACGCTACCGGCCCCGCCACATTCCGCGTCCGCGTGATTCCTTGTAATCGATTTCAGGACAAGTACGCCTCACTTGTCTCTGTCTAGGCTTGACTTTACTCATTGAGTCTACATACGATGGACTCTTGCAAGCGATTGCAAAAGCACGCCGATACTGCGCCTAGCAGCGCTGCCGGTCACTAATCATGCCCTCACTTCTCGCTCTCTGGGTACAAGCCGCCCCGTCGCGATTGCTTTCGCTGTCGTCTGTTGATCTCGTGATCATCGTGCTGTACTTCGCCGCGGTGCTCACCATCGGGTTCTATCTCAAGCGCTACACCAACACCGGCGAAGACTTCTTCATGGCCGGCCGCGAGATGACCGCCTGGGTGGCGGGGCTCAGCTTCGTCGCAGCCAATCTGGGATCGCTCGAGATGATGGGATGGGCGGCATCCGCTTATCAGTACGGCATTCTCGCGACGCACTGGTATTGGATCGGCGCCATTCCGGCGATGCTGTTCCTCGGCATCGTGATGATGCCGTTTTACTACATCTCTAAAACGCACTCAGTGCCCGGATATCTGAAACTTCGCTACGGTGAACCGGCCCGCGCGTTGTCCGCCATCACATTTGGTTTGATGACCGTACTAATGAGCGGCATCAACATGTATTCGATGGCGCTGGTGCTGAAAGTAGTCCTCGGCTGGGACATTAACTTCAGCATCTGGGTCTCGTCCCTTACGGTCGGATTGTACGTTGTTCTGGGCGGATTGCTCTCCGCTATTTTCAATGAAGTATTGCAATTCTTCCTGATCTGGCTGGGCTCGTTGGTAGTGGCCGTCATCGGTCTGATTGAAACCGGCGGCTGGCAAGGGATGGTGAATCGGATCGCGCAGAATTTTCCCGGACAGAACCGCACGCACCTATGGAGCACGCTAGGCTCTTTCAGCGATAACCCCATGGGCATCAATTGGGTGGGGATCGTGTTCGGACTCGGCTGGGTCATTTCGTTCGGCTATTGGACCACTGACTTCCTGGTTGTGCAGCGCATCCTGGCTGCCAAGGATCTGCGCGCCGCCAAGCTCGCTCCGGTTATCGGCGCGAGTTTCAAAATGCTGGTACCGTTTATCGTGATCCTGCCCGGATTGCTCGGCTTGGCGATCTTGCCGGAGCACTTAGTAGGCGAAAGCCAGGCCCTCGCCACCGGCGGTCATAGCTACAACGAAGTTTTGCCGCTCATGATGGCGCGCTACTGCGGCCCCGGATTGTTGGGCCTCGGCATCACGGCCCTGATCGCGGGCTTCATGTCAGGAATGGCGGGTAACGTGAGCGCATTCGGCACCGTCTGGACTTATGATATTTATCGCGCCATGATCCGCAAGAACGCGCCGGATGGGCACTACGTGCGGGTTGGCCGTTGGTGTACGATTCTCGGCGTGCTGGTCAGCATCGGCACGGCTTACTTGGTCACTCAATTCCAGAGCATCATGGATTACGTACAGGCGCTGTTCAGCATTTTCATAGCGCCTCTGTTCGGTACGGTGCTGCTAGGCATGTTTTGGAAACGTGGCACCGCGGCGGGCGGGTTCTGGGGCCTGCTCAGTGGCACTGTGTCCTCATTCTTGATGTGGTTGTGGGTAAAGCTGGATCCGGAAGCGCTGCGCTACATCGCATTGTCGCCGCATGCCAAGACCATGGCGGAAGATATGTTCCGCGGATTGTGGTCTTGGATCATTTGCGTGGTGGTGACTGTAGTGGTGAGCCTGGCCACGAAGCCGAAGCCCGCCAGCGAATTGACCGGCCTTGTCTACGGCTATACCGACGTGCCCAGCGAATCGCATTTGCCCTTGTACCAGCGGCCGGCCTTTTGGGCGGTCCTGGTCGCGGTTGGATTTATCGTGCTCAACATCATTTTTTGGTAAACAACAATGCATCGTCCCGGCATGATTTCGATTTGGTTCTTCGTGGGTGTGCTGCTGTTTATCTACGGCCTACTCATTCTAGGCGCGGGAATCTACGGGCTCAGTACGCCCCCTGAGCATCCAGTGGTATTGGCTGAGCTGCACGCGGGAATTTGGTGGGGAGCTTTGCTGACGGTCATGGGTGCGGTGTATTCAGTTCGATTTCGACCAGGAAGAAAAGAATAAAGCAGTGACTACGGAAAAGAAGAACGGGATGACATTCGGAGTCATCGTCGGCAATCGAGGATTCTTTCCCGACCATTTGGCGCGTAGCGGCCGGTCGGAGATGATCGCTGCGATTGAACAGGCGGGCTACGCGGTGGTTGCGCCGGCGACGGAAGAAACCAAGTTTGGCGCGGTCGAGAAGCGCGTTGAAGCGGTGCGCTGCGCCGATCTGTTCAAGAGCAACCGTGACCGCATCGATGGAGTGATCGTCACCTTGCCGAACTTCGGCGATGAGCGGGCCGTGGCCGACACGCTTCGAATGGCCGACCTGCACGTGCCGGTGCTGATTCAAGCCACGCCCGACACACCCGGCAAGATGACCATTCGCGACCGCCGCGACAGTTTTTGCGGGAAAATGTCGGTCTGCAACAACCTCACCCAGTACGGTATTCCGTACTCGCTGACCGAGCGCCACACCGAAGCACCGGACTCCGACGCTTTTCGGCGCGACCTGCGCTGGTTCGCCGCGGTCTGCCGGACGGCCAAAGGGCTGCGGCGGCTGCGCATCGGCGCGATCGGCGCGCGGCCGGCGGCCTTTAACACAGTCCGCTACAGCGAGAAGATCCTCGAGGCCAACGGAATCTCGGTGGAGACCATCGATCTGTCCGAGATCCTCGGCCGCATCAAGCGGATGTGCGACGAGTATCCGGCAGCGGTGCAGAAGCTAGCCGCCATACACAAGTACGTGCCCACTGGAAGCGTGCCGGCTGAGCCGCTGATGAAGATGGCCAAGCTCGGCGCGGTGATTGACGAGTGGATGACCGAGACCGACGTCGCCATTAGCGCCGTGCAATGCTGGACCTCGCTCGAAGAGTTTTTTGGCGTCGTGCCCTGCACCGTCATGAGCATGATGAGCGAAAACCTCATGTCGAGCGCGTGCGAAGTGGACATTTGCGGCGTCATCGGGATGCATGCGTTGGCGCTATCGTCGGAAACGCCCAGCGCCTTGCTGGATTGGAACAACAACTACGGCGAGGATCCCGACAAGGCAGTCTGTTTCCACTGCAGCAATCTGCCCAAACACTTCTTTAAGAGTGTGCGCATGGATTTCCAGGAGATCATCGCCGGCGCCGTGGGCAAGGAAAATACGTATGGCACTTGCGTCGGACTAGTCAAATCTGGGCCGATGAGCTTCGCTCGATTCTCGACCAACGATCGCGATGGCTCCATCCGCGGATACGTCGGCGAAGGCGAGTTCACCGATGACCCACTCGACACATTCGGCGGCGCGGGCGTGGTGCGGATTCCGAAACTCCAGGAATTGCTACGATACATCTGCGAGCATGGATTCGAGCATCACGTGGCAGCCAACCTTGCGCCAGTTGCTTCGGCAGTGCGGGAAGCCACCTCTCGCTATCTCGGCTGGAGCGTCCACCAGCACAACTGATCCCAAAAAACTATGAGCATCGTTGCGGGCGTTGATTTCGGGACCCTGAGCGTCCGCGTATCGATTTTCGACAGCAAGAAGGGCCGGCTGGGTAGCGGCGTTGGCGAATACCCGCTGCATCGCAAGAAAGAAGATCCCGATCATGCGACGCAGAGCCATGCCGATCACATGCGCGCGCTCGAGCAGGCCATGCGGAGCGCCATCGATCAGGCCGGCATCGACGGCCACGCTATTGAAGCCTTGGCCCTCGATACTACCGGGTCGAGCGTCATTCCCGTGGACGCCGGCCTAAACCCGATCGACGACTACTATCTGTGGTGCGATCATCGCGCCTGGAAGGAAGCCGGCGAAATCACCGCATCGGCGCGCGATCGCAAACTGGCCGCGATCGACTGGTGCGGCGGAACATATTCCTCTGAGTGGGGTTTTTCAAAGCTGCTGCACTGGCTGCGGCACAATCC
>JBGPSX010000303.1:0-5350 GCA_041490325.1 Bryobacteraceae bacterium
GAGCGGTGGCAAGGATTACAGAAACAACAACGTGTTTGGATGGGATTCGTGCCACGAGAGCTTTCCTTCAGTTCGCGCGGGGATTCACTTCGTCGCTAACAAGCTGGCGAAATCGGACCGCTACAAAGACAAGAGCCTGGATAGGAAACTGCAGACATACAATGCGAATCCGGAGTATCCAGTGAAGGTCAAGGCAGTGATGCGCGCGCTGGCGCGGAACGCCCCGCCGCGTGTACCGGCAGCAGATTGATGGTAAGACTTATTTGGGCACAAACATCAGCGGCGCAATCAGAGGCTGCGTGGCTCTGAGACTTCCAGGCGCGCAATTCGGCGATAGCAGAAGTGTGTCTTAACTTCCTTGCATGAAGTGAACGCCGAGGTACAACCCCCCGAAGACGATCACAGAAACTAACACAATCAACGCCCAGCGGACCATCCGCTCGGTGTTGGATGTCGACCGATTCTCGTCGGTCTTGATTTGCTCATCCAGGCTCTCGAACATGGACAACCTCCTATGAAGCCGGTAGGTATATATGAGCCTTATAGGATTATATTACTAAACCTTAAGAAAGACCAGCGCCGCGTTTGACAAGTTCCTTAGGACTTGGACATGTCTTTGACCAAACCGATGACGCGGCTTTTGCGTCCGCGATCCATCCACGTGGTGTACATTGTGAGTACAATAAGAGAAGAGAACTTCGTATGCCTATCACGCGGCAGAAACGCGACCGCCGCATCAACTTACGCACCACTCCCCAGACGGAAACCCTGATTCGCGCGGGAGCCAAAGTCCGCGGCGTCAACGTCACCGACTTTATTCTCGAAAGCGCCAGCACGCGCGCGGAGCAGGTAATAGCCGACCAGACAAACTTCAAGCTCTCCCCTGCCCAGTGGAAAGCTTTCACCGAAGCTCTCGACCGTCCACCACAACCCAAGCCGCGCCTGAAACGACTTCTGTCCGAACCGTCCGTGGCCGAAAGCCGCTAGTGTGTTCCCCGAGCCCGAGTTTGTCATTGAAGGGCTGACCAAGGTTCACGATCCGGGTCAATTCGACTGCGGCACTGCATCGCTGACGGAGTGGCTGCAGAGGTTCGCCTGGACGAACCACCAATCGGGCTCCGCCAGAGTTTATGCCGCTCACCGCAGAGACAATGTGATCGTCGGCTATCATTCGCTGACAGCCGGCAGCGTCAGCCGCGAAGATGCTCCCGCGCGGATAGCCAAGGGCCTGGCCAATCATCCCATCGGTGTGATTCTATTGGGGCGGCTGGCGGTTCACTCCGGATTTCAAGGCAAAGGACTCGGGAGGGCGCTTCTACTCGACGCATTGACCCGAGCCGCGCAAGCCGCGGACACCGTCGGCGTTCGCGCTCTGCTGGTTCACGCGATCGACGAATCCGCCAGGCGCTTTTATATGCACTTCGACTTTCAGCCCTCGCCCGTCGACTCGATGCACCTCACGCTTCTGATGAGGGATTTGCGGGCTTTGCGCCGCGCATAACGCCTTCGCCCCTCGCCATGACCACTCAGCCGGACTTGATAAGGCGGTTACGGAAGTGAAGAAAATGAAACAGGGCGGAACGAACCGGGAATCGGAGAAGCGGAAATCAAAGCGGCGGAGGAACCAAACGAAGCGGTCCTAGCAGCACCGTGGTAGAACTCGCGCCCGGATAATTGGGGGCAGGATCGGATTTCCGCCAGAAAATTTACCAAGTCATGCACGAATTCCACAAGGCGGAAACTCCGTGCCTGTACCCAATTTGCCAGACCACTCACCTTCGTCACGGGCTGCTAAGACACCATCCCTAACGATGCGGCGTTATTTTTTGGGACAGCGCTAGCCGCGCAAGCGCGTTTCTGTGCGACGCGCGTACGGCTTGTATTATATGAGTGACCAGCGCTGTAGGCGCACGCGCACCGGCGACGCTTGACGAATGGTGTGAAGCAGCGCCGTTTGAGGTTCAGCACGCTCAATAAAACTTGACAGACATCGTTCCTGGACAGCGGCGGCCTTAGAGGCCCATCCGTTCGAGCTTGCGGTACAGTGTCTTTCGCTCGATGCCGAGGATTTTGGCGGCGCGGCTCTTATTGCCGCCGGTAGCGGCGAGGACGCGGCGGATCTGATCGGCTTCGGTATCGGCTAGGGTGTCGCTGGCGGCATCGCGCGGTTCGGTGAGCTCGATAGCCTCGCGAACGGCCGGCTCGTCGATCCGGCCCTGCGGGGCCAGGATGGTGAGGCGCTCCATCATGTGCTGCAGTTGGCGAACATTGCCGGGCCAACTGTAGTTTTCCAGAACCTCGACGCCAGAGGTGGTGAGCTTGGCTTGCTGGTTATAACGCTGGTTGTATTTTTTCAGAAAATAGTGAGCCAGCAGAGGAACATCGCCGCGGCGTTCGACCAGCGGCGGCAGCAGAACGCGGACGACATTCAACCGATACCAGAGGTCTTCGCGAAACTTGTTGGTCTCCACCATTTTTTGCAAATCGCGATTGGTGGCGGCGATGATGCGAACATCCACCTTCCGGCCACGCGCGGAGCCCAGCGGCCGGATCTCTTTCTCCTGCAAAAAGCGCAACAGGCTGAGCTGAAAGCCTAGCTCGATATCGCCGATTTCATCCAAAAAGACCGTGCCGTTGTGGGCCGTCTCGAAGACGCCCATGCGATCGCGATCGGCTCCCGTGTAGGCGCCCTTCATAGCACCGAACAGTTCACTTTCGAGCAAGGATGGCGCGATCGATCCGCAGTCCACCGGCACGAACGGCTGCTGCGCGCGCGAGCTATGATTGTGAATCATGCGGGCGATCATTTCTTTACCGGTGCCGGTTTCGCCCTCGATCAGCACGGTTGCGTTGGTAGGAGCAACCAGCGAAATGGTCTTGTAAATATCGACCATTCTGGCCGAGCTGCCGATCATCTCGCTGTCCGGCAGATCGTCGATCTCGGATTCCTTCTCGTCCTCTTGCACGATCACGGAGGCTTCGGCCCGCTTGATCGTGTCCAGCATCCGGTCCAGCTCGAAGGGCTTGGCGATGTAATCGAACGCACCGCCTTGGGTGGCCTTCATGACCGTTTCCATGGTGCCGCGCGCGGTCATGAGAATCACAGCGCAGTTGGGATTTCTCTGGCGCGCTGTTTCCAGAACATCCAGACCAGTGCGCTCATCGACATAAATGTCAGAAATAACGATAGGATACGCGTCGTCACGCAGGCATTCGAGAGCCTCGCGCGTCGAGGCAACGGCATGCACCTCATAACCCTCCAGCTCGAGAAATGTCGTGATGGTGGTTCTGACGGACGAATCGTCTTCGACTACTAAAAGGCGTTGCACTTCGACGGTACCTATGGTTCTAGACTGACACAGTGGGCGGTTGTGGCGCACGCGAGTGGGCGGGCAACACCACGGTGAAGCAAGAACCCTTCCCTGGCTGGCTGGTTACTTCCATCTTTCCGCCGTGATGCTGAACGATCTGCTCGACGATCGACAACCCGATACCTGTTCCCACTTCTCCGGACGCCTCGGCGCGCTTGGTGCGATAAAACTTCTGAAAGACTTGGCGCACTTCCTTGGCATCCATCCCGATGCCTTGGTCCTGGACGGACAGCCGCAACTGTCCGGCGGCCAGGCGGCAGGCGACTGTGATCTGGGTATCCGGTCCCGAGTACTTCACGCCGTTGGTGAGTAAGTTATAGACGGCGTATTCCATCAGTTCACGATCGCCTTCCAGCTCGCCCGCGAGTTCCTGGGTATGGATGCGGATGTTCTTACGTTCCGCGAGCGGGCGGGCGCGCTGGGCGCAGGCATCCACAATTTCGCGCACCGTGAAGGCCTCGCGCTTCAATTCCATTTGGCCATCGGACAAGCGCTCGACATCCAGGAAGGTTTGAATCATCCGGGCCAGGCGTTTGGATTCCTGGTTGATCATGTCGGCGATCTGTTTGCGCTTCTCTTCGCTCAGGTTGTAACGGCCCATCAGTTCACTGGATCCCTGGATGGCCGTGAGCGGAGTCCGCATCTCATGCGTGACGAAATGGATGGCTTGCTGGTAGCGTTTGCGCTCGGTTTCTGACGTACTGAGCGCGCGGCGCACCACAAAGTGCTGATAGCTGGCGGCGGCCACAGAGGTCAACCAGGCGGACGCGATCGGCGCAAAGGCGGGGAAGACGATGCCGCTGCGAAAAGCGAGAAACGGCACGACGGATGCGGCTACGATGAGTATTGCGGCCGAGAGATAGGCCGGCCATCCGGCCAGCAGCGCGAAGATCAGGCCTGCGAGCGCGGCCGCGATCACGCAGAAGCTGAGAACGGCCAAGTTAGAGGCGCTCGTCAGGAATTGGCCGCGTTCCAGATTCTCGAAAAGCTGGGCGTGAACTTCGACGCCGGGCATTTCGCCATAGGGCGTCTTGACGCGATCGCGCGCGGCTGAAAGAGACGTGACGCCGATGAACACAACCTGGCCGGTCAGGCTAGAAGTGAGTTGCGGGTTTCCCACCAACTCACCCAAGGAAACTGACGGTGTCCGTTCGGGCGTGAAGAGAACTCGCAGCGAGCGGTTGCCTTCGGCGGTCCGGGACGCTGGAACCACTACCTTGTCGACCTCGATATCCTGTGGCGACTCGAGAATCCGGGCTCCACGCGATACACGAAATGCTTCCAGCGCCAGCGACCAGTGCCGCTCGCGCTCGGTCCGTGCTTCGAGCGGAATCTGCCGTGTAACGCCGTCCGCCGACAATTCATCGGCCTTGTCATGACCGATGCTGATGGCGTGACGCTCGAAGCGAGGAAGTGGATTCTCCCACAGCCCGTTCGCCACGTCGGTGGCAAGCACGAGATTAGCGGTGGATTGCATCGCACGCTCGAGCCGGGAATCCTGGCCGGCGTCGCCTGCATCGGTGAGAATCAAATCGATCACTACGACTTTGGGATGAATGGACTGGAGCAGTTCGAGCGCGGTCGCGAGCATGGAGCGATACTCACGCACTCCGCCCATGGACTTGAAGGTCGCATCGTCGATCGCGAGAATGACCGCCCGCGGTTTCGCTGGCGCCTGGGCGGGCTCCAGGCGAAACATCCAATCGTAGGCGTAGTTGTCGATCTGATTGGCGAGCGCGGTCCATCCCGAAAAAATCGCGATGGCTAGCGCTGCGCCAATGATCGCGAGATAGCCGAGCGTTCGCTTACTTAGCGACGGCCTTTTCAATCTCGTCAGGCTCCCTGGGCAGCGCCGCGCTCAGGACCTTGGCGCCATCGGCGGTCACCAGCACAACGTCCTCGATTCGCACGCCGATGTTCTCTTCTGGAATATAAATTCCAGGTTCCACGGTAACCACCATGCCGGCTTCGAGGGGTCC
>JBGPSX010000304.1:0-5344 GCA_041490325.1 Bryobacteraceae bacterium
AGGCGGTGCGCTATACGTTCAAAGACGTCAACGGCAACACGATCACTGGCGTTTCCGACAGTTTCGGGATCGTGTTGCGTGATTCGCGTGGGAAGACGTTCCGCGGGTTTATTGAATAAACCGCTCCCTTTGGTCACGGCTTCCGCTAGCGCCCGGAGTGCACAAATCGACGTTAACGGTATCCAGCCGCTAGTCCGACCGTGACCAAAGGGAGCGGTTTCAATAATGGTTCTTGGGCTACGGGCGATTCAGATACTTTTCGTATAGCCGCTTGTGGCGGTTATCCAGATCAACTGTTTTGCCTTTGATGTAGAGCTGTTTTACCTGCGTCTTGGCTTCCAGCGGATCGCCGTCGGTGACCATGAGGTCGGCCCACTTTCCTTCTTCAATGGATCCGATGCGATCGCTCACGCCCCAGATCTGGGCGGCGTTCAGCGTCACGGCCTTTAGGGCTTCTTCGTAGGGTAGGCCGAAGGCAACGGCGGTGGCGGCCTGATACGGGATGTTGCGGACGAACTGGTTGTTGAAGGTGCCGAACGCAAACTTGACGCCAGCCCTGAAGAAATCGTTGGGGAGCGTGAAGGTCGAGTCGTACGGATCGTCGTCGCGAACCGGAAGAGCGAGGGTCGGTCCCAGGATCGCCGGGATGTTGCGCGCCTTCAGCTCCGGCCCCATCTTGCCTAGCTCTTTGGGATCGGCGATGATCACGTTCACCTTCTGCTGGTCGGCGAACAGCACGGCATCGTGGATGGCGCGTTCACGAGCGGCCATCACCACCAGCGGCTGCTTGCGCTCCAGCACCGGCAGCATGGCCTCGAATTTCAAATCGGTCTGGAAGCCCTTCTCATTGGCCGCTTTGGCCTTTTGATAGCGACGCGCTTGTTCGAAGAATTCCCGCAACTCGCGCAGCTCGGTTTCGTAGGTCTTCTTGGAATCGGCGAAGGAGAAACGTCCGCCGCCAAATTCGGCTGGGAAGTCGGCGTTTGCAAAACGCCCGCCCGGAGAAATGATGGTTGGAATCCGCATGGTCATGCCGGCCGACTTCTTGATGTCCATTTCCTCCCAGGTCCAGCCGTCCAGGTGAACTAGCGCGGCTTGGCCCCCGATGATTCCGGAGGAAGCGCCGCGTCTGCCGCCACCGCCTTCGGCCATCGGAAGCGTGATGACGGTAGTGATTCCATTGGCGCGGATCACCGGAATGTGCTCGCTGGCTGGATTGATGGCGACTTCGGCCCGCAGTTGCGGATCGAACTTACCTAACTCGCCGGTGTCGTTGGTTTCGCGGATGGAGCTGACTTCCGAAAGTCCGACCTGGGTGGCGGAGTCGATGATGCCGGGATAAACGTGCAGGCCCTTGCCCTCAATAATGCGAAGGCCTTTGGGCGCGGCCAGATTGTGGCCGATGCCGACGATCTTTCCATCGCGAACCATGACGGAGCCGTTCTGAATTTCGGCGCTGGCCACCGGATGCACGGTAGCGCCGCGAATCAGGAACGTGTCATCGGTTCCGGCGAGCACCGGTATGGCCGCCAGCAATGCCAGGGCGAGCGATTTCATGCTGCGGGTCTCCTTGCGGCGCCAGCAGGCGCTCTTCTTTGCTGGTCCTTCTCTTTGTCCACTAGTTTCTTTTTCTCGATTTCGTGAGCCTGACGTTGGGCCAGATCGCTGGTGCGATCGAAATACAAATCGCCGTCGATGAAGACTTTTTCGACCTTGGCGAAATTCGAAAGCGGATGCTTGTCGTAAATCGTCAGGTCGGCGTCTTTGCCGGCTTCAATCGAGCCGACGCGATTGTCGATGGCAAGCTGTTTGGCGGGATTGATGGTGATGAGCGAGAGCGCTTCAGTTTCCGTCAGGCCGCCGTACTTCATGGTCTTGGCGGCTTCGTCGTTCAGGTGCCGCATCAGCTCGGCCGAGTCGCTGTTGAGCGAAACCACGACGCCTTTGCGCGTCATGATGGCGGCGTTGTAGGGAATCGCGTCGAAGGCCTCGTTTTTGTAGGCCCACCAGTCGCTGAAGGTAGATGCGCCGGCCCCATGCTCGGCGATTTCTTTCGCGACCTTGTAGCCTTCCAGCACGTGTTGCAGCGTGCGGATTTTGAATCCGAACTCGTCGGCCACGCGAAGCAGCATCAGAATCTCGTCTGCACGGTAGCAGTGGGAGTGCACGAAGCGTTTGCCTTCCAGCACTTCGACCAGTGGCTCGAGCCGCAGATCACGACGTGGCGCAAGAGCCTGCTCGCCGCGAGCGACCTTGTCCTGGTAGTCTTTCCAGGATTGTTGGTAGGCCTTGGCATCGGTGAAGGCCTGTCGAATCACGTCCTCGACGCCCATGCGGGTGGCGGGATAGCGGGCCGGTACGTTGCCGGCGCCGACGCGCTGACCGGTGGGGTTTCCAGCCCGCTTCGGATTCTCGCCGAGTGCGAACTTGATCCCCGGCATGGCGCCTTCGAAAATCATGTCGTGAGCGTCCTTGCCCCAGCGCAGTTTGAGCACGATGCATTTTCCGCCGATCGAATTGGCGCTGCCGTGCAATACGTTGGCCGTTGTCACTCCGCCGGCCAGCGCGCGATAGATGGCGATGTCCTCAGGATTGAGCACATCCTCGATGCCGACCATGGACGACACGGAGACGCTGCCTTCGTTGATGCTGTCGGCCGCAATGTGCGAATGACAATCGATGATGCCGGGCATTACGAACTGCCCGGTGGCGTCAACGATCTTCGCATCCGCCGGCGCCATGATCTTCTCGGCGACCTCCACGATCTTTCCGTCGCGGATCAGAATCGATCCGTTGAGCGTGCCTTTGGTGACGGTGAGGATGGTGGCGTTTTGAATCACGATGGGCGGCGCTGCGAGCAGCGATGCCGCGAACGCGCAACTTACCAGAATGGACTTCATTGCTTCACTCCCTCGGGAACTTCCGCGGTGGCAGGAGCGGTTTCGGTCGCGGGTCTCGCGGCTCCCGGCGGTGGCTCGTCGACGGGCTCCAACTTGACGCCGTCGATGAGCAGGTACTTGACTTCAGTTCGATCTTGGAACAACTCGCCCTTGGTCACGACCAGGTTCGCGATCTTTCCTTTCTCGATGCTTCCCAGGCGATCCGCCACGCCGAAGATTTCAGCGGGCGTGAGGGTCATGGCGCGCAAAGCATCCTGCGGCGAAAGGCCGGCATCGATGGCGCGCTTGACGGCACGATATAGATCCGCGCGGCGTTCGATTCCGCCGGAGTAGAACGCGAACTTGACGCCATTGGTTGCCAGCACGCCGGGCGTGGAAGGCGCTTGATCCCGGACTTGAAGGATGCGTAACGCGTCGGCCTCATCGGGATCTGTGTCCCGGCCTTTTTCGGGCCAGCGCAGATTGACCAGAACCGCAGCGTTGGCTTTCTTAAGCAGGTCGCCTGATCGATAGCCTTCCGGAAGGCCGTAGAGAATGGCTTTGAGGTGCAGTTCGTCGGCGAAACGGAGCAAGCGGTCGACGTCGATACGGCGCGTGGCGGGCAGCAGCACGCGTGGTGACTCCAGAACGCCTTCGAGCGCGCGATCGTATTCCGGACGCTGCATTCCGCGCGGATGCTCGGTGTAAAACTGCTTGGCGAGTTTGTAGTGTTCGGCGTCGAGATAAACCTGGCGGATGTAAGCCATGACGCCCATGATTGAGTTGGGGTAGCCGCCGCCGAATCCGCCGCTGGTGGCGAATGTCACATATTGCCCCGCGCTATCTGAAACGATCATGCGGCCCGGAGTATCGCCGGCCAGATTGACGATCGCGCCCTGTCCGGCGAAAAGGCCGTGCGAGGGAAACGTAACGGCGGTGGTGAAGCCGGCGGCGCGAGCGGATTCGAGACGGCGATCGGTCGGTTTGACCAAGTCGGAAGCTTTCAGCCAACTGGTGGTGGATGGCCGATCCTCAGGTCCACGGGCTGGCGGCGAGGCGGGCGCTGCGGTTGGCGCGGCTCCACGGCCGCCGCCTCCAGTTGGGGGCGCTGCCTCAGCGAGACCGAGCGTGCTCAAGGCGTCGATCAGACCCGGATAGACCGTCAGCCCGTCGCCCTCGATCACCCAGGCGTCGGCCGGGATTGCAGCATCCGGTCCGACCGCTTCAATTAATCCGTTGCGCACGACCACAGTGGCGCGTGCGAGCACCGGTCCGCTGACCGGAACCACGCGGGCATTGTGGATAGCGATGGCAGTGGGCGTGTCGGCGAATGCAAGACCGGCGACAAGATACAACAGCACCACAAGATACAAAGATACCGGGAGTCGCTTCATAGGCAATGGCTTATTATAAGATTTTCCCCGATGAATCGCAGACAGAAATGGCGTTGAAAAAGCGAATTGGTTACAAGGACGCAGGCGTCGATATTGACGAGGCGGATCGCGCCGTAGCGTTCATCAAGAAGCACGCCCGCGGAACATTCACTCCAGGAGTTCTCACGGACATCGGCAGCTTCGGCGCCGGCTACCTGCTGGCTGGATGGAAGAATCCGGTGCTCATCAGCTCGGCCGACGGAGTGGGTACCAAACTGAAAGTGGCGTTTCTCACCGGGATTCACAACACAATAGGCGAAGATTTGGTGAATCACTGTGTGAACGACATTGCGGTGCAAGGCGCTGTCCCTCTGTTTTTTCTGGATTATTTCGCCACCGGGAAGCTGGATGCGAAAGTGGCGAATCAGGTGATTGCGGGCGTGGCGCGGGGTTGCAAAGCCAATGGATGCGCTTTGATTGGCGGAGAGACGGCGGAGATGCCGGGGCTTTACCAGGGCAGCGAATACGATCTGGCCGGGTTCATCGTGGGCGCCGTGGAACGCGACCAGATGCTGACTGGCGCAACAATCAAGGCGGGCGACGCGCTGCTGGGATTGCGATCCAACGGACTGCACACCAACGGCTACTCGCTGGCACGCAAACTGCTGTTTGAAGTCGCGAAAATTCGCCCGGACGATCCGTTGGCGGCCGAGTTGATGAAGGTACATCGAAGTTATCTGAAGCCGATTCGTGCGTTGGTCAAGGCGGGCATCTTGAAGGGCGCGGCGCATATCACTGGCGGCGGGATCACCGACAACACGCCGCGAATTCTTCCGAAAGGGCTGGCCGCTTCGGTGGACCTTTCTGCCTGGACAATTCCGCCGATTTTCGAGAAGCTGAGGGCCATCGGCAATATTGAGGCGTCCGATTATCGCCGCACTTTCAATCTCGGCGTGGGAATGATCCTGGTGGTTGCAAAACGAAATCTCGGGAAGGCGCGATTGATTCTGGGCAAGGCGCGTGCGAGCTCTTTCGAGCTGGGCCAGGTGATTGAGCAGCGTGGGCCGCGCGTTGAGTACACCGGCGGTGAGG
>JBGPSX010000305.1:0-5343 GCA_041490325.1 Bryobacteraceae bacterium
GCCGCCGGCATCGCTCTGCACGATGTCGGCAGCCACGCCGCTGTGCAGTTTTCCACCGCAAGAAAAATGACAAAGTGCGTCGATGTGCGTGCCGACGTGAGTTCCCATCGCGATCGCATCCGCAGCCGCGCTGGCGCCGCCTTCCAGCACCAGGTCTCCATGCTTCCTGGTAAGCCCGAACAAGAAGGGCGGATGGGTGGGAAAGTGTGGCATTCCCACGAACAAGGGTTGGCCCAGGTCATAAACTTTGGAGCCCTGAATCTGGCTGAGAAGACCTTTCATCGTCGCGCCTCCGATTGTTTTCGCTTGGCTTGCCGGCTCCGAGGTCTGGTGGCAACTCGGGACGCTTCCTGGGAAGCCCAACGGCCCAGTCGGTATTGGCGTTCGTAACCCGCCGTCCTGTTGGTGATGGTCACTGTGACAGCGCCGCTCGCGTCGCTGGAATACTTTTCCTCGATTTGTTGTGAGGCGGCGGCATCGGAATGCTCCACCATTGCGCCATTGATATCGCGCATGCCGGGATCGAACGGAAACTTGATTTCGTCCCACACCGTGACGTCACCCGACGGCTGGCCGTCGGAGGTCAGATGGCTGCATTCCAAGTATCTAAAATGTCCAACGTTGTGGACTGGGTGATAACTTCGCCGTATTTCGAGCGGCTGCTCATCGGGACCCGGCAAAGATGTGCCCTTGGCGAAAAGAGGATCGAACACCACTTGCCTGCCGCTATCGCCCTCGCGCCAGACCCCGAAGTAGCGTGTGAAATTCTCCCGAAGAACGTAGCCCGCCTGCACATCGGCCTGGATCGCAAGACCGATAGCCGTGGCCGACCGGGCGTGCAGCGAACGCCGAACCCGCTTGCCGAATCTTTCTTTCAGCACCCGGCTCACCACTGGAAGCTCGCTGCCCCCGCCGGTGACATACAGCTCCTCGATGGCTGAGCCGTGCGCGTTCACCAGGTCGTCCACAACGTGCAGCGTTTCTTCCAGGAGCGGCCCACAGCGCTGGTAGAAATCGGCGACAGCCACAGTTGCCGTCCCCCAACCTTCGCGCACGCTATCCAAGTCCAGCACGATTTTCCGCGAATTCGGATTCAGCGATTCCTTCTTGATGCGGCACTCTTCGAGTAAGCGGAACTCTTCCCCCTGTGTCAGAGAATCGCGGTTCTTCTCCTCGGTGGCCATCTCAGCCAGGATCTCGTCGAAATCGTCGCCGCCCAAAGTTGAAATGCCTTCGGTTGCGATCACGCGATGCGTCTTCTCGTCGATCTCGACCAGCGACGCGTCAAAGGTGCCGCCGCCCAAATCATAGACCAGCAGCACGCCCTGGATCTTCGTCTTATGGCCATATTCGATGCTGGCAGCGGACGGCTCGTTGAGCAGGCCGATCACGTCGCAGCCCGCCGATCGAAAAGCTTCCACCGTGAGAAATCGCTGGTTACTGTTGGCGTTGGCCGGCACGCCCAACATCACTTCGAGTTTTTCCTCCGGAAGCAGCGCCCGGAGCGCGGCCGCCATCTCGCGGAAAACCTGCATGAGCGGAACGTCCTGGTCCGCCAACTGCAGAATAGTGTTGGGACCCGCATCCTCGAGAACGCGTTTCACCGATCGAACGATCGTCCAGCCTGGATACTGCTGGCAAGCCCAGGCTTGCCATCCATAGACGCGTTCATCGCCCTTCACCGCGATGAGCGACGGGAACCAGTCCACCGACGCGCCATCGGGATGCTCGAAGGACAGAATGGGATAGTTCCCCCGGTCCACCGTTGCGACAACGGTTCGGGTGGTGCCGAAATCGATTCCCAGTCTCACGCTCGAGTCGATTACTGTTTGCTGGCCGTCGGGCCCGGCGCGCTATTCAGAAACTTAAGCAGCGCGCTATTGAAGGGTGCGGCGCACTCCATTTGGGGAGAGTGGCCGCATTTGTCCAGGATGGCGAGCTCGGCGCCGGCGATTTCCTTCGCCATCGATTGCCCGCCTGCTAGGGGAGTGAGCGCGTCTTCACGCCCCCAAACCACCAGTGTAGGGACCTTGATCGAGTCCAGTTTGCCATCAATCACGTCTAGATTGAGGGCGTAGGAGTCCATGAATCGATCGATGGTGTAGCTGTCGCCTCTGCGCATGCGCTCTATGAAGACCTGCTCGACAAACGCGTCGGTCACCATTGCTTTGTTGGCGAAAACTGTGAGCATCAGCGCGCGGGTGGATTCTAGCGTGGACGGATTCAAACCACGCAACAACTCCGGCGAAACCGGCTGGCCGGTGCGTTTCAGCGAGTATCCAGCGGCATCCACCAGCACCATGCGATCCACTCTCTCGGGATGAGCCAGCGTAAAGGCGATGGCCGTCCATCCGCCCAACGAGTTGCCGACGACGGTCGCTTTGTTGATATTCAACTTCTTACAAAAGCCGTTCAGAAAGTCGACCAGAGTGCCGATTCGATATTCAATCTGCGGCTTGGCGGACTCACCAAATCCGATCTGGTCGGGGATGAAAACGTGAAAGCTTTTGGCGAGGGCGGGCGTGGTCTGCGCCCAATGGGACGCATCTCCGCCCAGCCCGTGGAGCAGGATCACCGCCGGTCCGGAGCCGGTCTCGAGGTAGTGGATCTTTTGTCCGTAGACTTCCACGTCTCTCGAAGCGGGCGTCTGCGCCCACAGCGCGGAAGCTACCAACAACGCAGCCAGCAGTTTCATAGTGCCCTCTTCAGTAACCGTACCACGATGGACTGTGTGTCACACTACGGATGACGCCAGACGAACACGTGCATGGCGGCGCATTCGTATGTTTGAAAATTTTCATGGCAACCGTGCAGTAGCCGAAACTCTTGCCTCTATGACCGGCCAGGATCGCATTCCGCAGACGATCCTGCTGGCCGGCGCGGAAGGCGTCGGCAAAGCGACGCTGGCCCGGCGTTTTGCAGCGGCTCTGATCGGCGGCGCCGGCAAGATCGAACAGGATGACTTGAGTCTCGATGCCAATCGCACCATCATCGCCGATCGCGAGAAATGGCCGGCCGATAAACGCAACGAAGATCCGTTGCTGTTTTCGACGCATCCCGACTTCGTCACCTTCCCGCCCGACGGCCCGCTGCGGCAGATCACCATCGAGCAGATGCGTCTGCTGAAGGAGCGCGCTCAGTTCAAACCTTTGCACGGCCCGCGCCGCGTTTTTCTGATCGACCACATCGATCGGGCCAATGAACAGGCTGCCAACTCCCTGCTCAAGACGCTGGAGGAGCCGCCCGATCATCTGATCCTGATAGTGACCGCCGAGAATTCCTACGACCTGTTACCGACCATCCGCTCACGCGCCGTGCCATTTTATCTGGCGCCGTTGTCGCAAGATGAGATGCGCGCATTCGTCAAACAGCACGATCTGCCGGATGGCGGCCGACGCATCGCATTCGCCGCCGGAAGTCCAGGCCTCGCGGTTTCCGTCGACCTCGAGACTTACGACCAGCGGCGCGGCGCCATGCTGACGCTGCTCAAAGTTGCGTCTGGGCGCGCACCGTTTGCGGAATGGGTGAAAGAAGCCGAAACCATGGCGCCGCGCAAGCAGGACAAGCTCGAGTATTTTCTCAACGCGTTGTATGTGCTGCTCGAAGACATACTGAAGTTGCGGCACGGCTCGGGTGAGATACGCAATATCGACATCCGCGCCGATCTGGAAGCGTTGGCAGCGCGCGCATCCTTCGATTGGATACGAGCCGCGGTGAGAAAAATCGATGAGCTATCTGAGTTGGTGCGTCGAAATATTCAGAAGAGTATCGCGCTCGATGCGCTCGTCGTGGAACTGCGTAGGCTGGCTGCGTGAGCCTTGCAGCGGCCTCTTTCGTTGTGCTTCAATAGGGCTAGAAGAGTTCATCGAGCGTCTGAATTTATCCTCCGAATGGGCCCGGCGGCATCACGTTTCGGGACCTGATGGAATCATCTCGAAGAGTGGAGTTGTGTCGTGGAGACTGGTAATCGCAAGCTCATACGTCCGTCTTTGACTGAAGTGAAAGATCAAATGAACCGCCGCACCAACAATCATCAAAAGAAAACTGCTCCCCCGGATCAGACCAACGCTGAGAATTTTTACTACATGAAACAGATGCAGGCCAAGACGCCCATGGTCTTCGTGCTCAAGGATGGAGAGACCCTGGAGGGCGTTATCGAGTGGTATGACAGGACCTGTCTGAAGATCAATCGCGACGGAGCGCCCAACCTGCTGATCTTCAAGCCCAACATCAAGTACATGTACAAGGCTTCGCCGGGCGACTGATTATCCGCGTCTTCGCAGATAACTTGCAACGAAAGCGCTGGCCTGACTGCTCAGGATTTCATTGGCCCCGGCGTTCAGCACTTTGCCCGCGGAACACTCCAGCACGCCATGTTCCCGCGGCCAGCAATCCTTCTCGAAAATGTACTGGATTCGAATTAATTCACCGGCATCTTCGGCCATACTGAATCGGACCGCATCGTTGTTCGCGCCGGCCGGAAAACGGTCACAGCAAGCGCGGCCGTAGCCGACGTTGCAGGTCCCGCGAACGCGCGTTTCATCGGGCTGGAAAGCATCGCTTGCGGCGCGGCATTCACCCGCGTAGGCGTCGCCCAACGGAAGTCGCGGCGGGACAGTCCACGAGCTCGTTTCGAAACGAGCCACTGGATAGAAATACGGGCACGCCATTGCCCGGTATAGTAGCACGTAGAGACATGTCGACCAATCGAATGGAAACACTGAAAAGCATGCTGGCGCAGAATCCAAAAGGTACTTTCGCGCGCTATGGACTGGCAATGGAATACGCGAACGGCGGCGACCTTGAGAGTGCCGTTTCCGAGTATCGAGCGCTGCTCGACAGCAATCCCGACTACGCCGCTGCATACTTCCACGGCGGCCAGACTCTCGAAAAACTGGGCCGCGTAGAAGAGGCTCGCGAAATTTACCAGCAGGGCATCGAAGTCACCACGCGCACCGGAGACGGACACACCCGCAGCGAGCTGCAGACCGCCCTCGACATGCTCCCGATGTAGGTTGTGAGGCAGGCTGTTCGCGGCTCGCTGGCCCACGTAAAGTTTTGTTAAGCCAACCCCACCCGAGCAACTTTCGCGGTGGCGGCCGGGTTACATCACTCCAAGTTTGATCAACGTTGGCGCAATGCGCCGGCCAGAGGCTAGTGAACGTGTACCCCTACAGTCGAATACTGAGCGTGTGTCTTTTTTTTCGTGTTCTCGAAGCGCAGCAACCTCCGGAGCCGCCACTGCCACCACCGGCTGCGAACACGGCGCCGGCCACCGAAAGGGCCGATTCGAGCGACGGCCAGTTGTCCCTCAGCCTGACCTACCTGCGCGGTCCCTCGAGC
>JBGPSX010000306.1:0-5320 GCA_041490325.1 Bryobacteraceae bacterium
CCGTCCGGTCGCCTTGATCGCCAATCGACGCGGGTTCTTAAAGACCGAAAGCGGACCGCGCATCGGCGGCATCGTCTACACAGAATCGGCCCGCAAGGTCGCGTACTTTGTCGAGAACGCCGAGCGCAACAACATCCCGATCATCTATTTCCAGGATGTCTCCGGCTTCATGATCGGCGTCGAACCCGAGCGCGAGGGAATCATCCGCGCGGGCGCCCAAATGGTGGAGACGATGGCCTGCGCGACAGTGCCAAAGATCATCCTGACGCTCAATCACGCGAGTGGCGCTGGATACTACGCCATGGCCGGCCAAGGCTTCGATCCGAATTTCACGTTCGGATGGCCGACGGCCCGAATCGGCGTGATGGAGGGCGATTCAGCCGTGCAGGCAGTCCACGGCCCGGAACTCGAGAAGCTGAAAACCGAAGGCAAGCCGATCCCCGGCGAGCTTCAACAACGCATCGAAAAAACGCGCGCCGATTACGAGCGCTGGCTCGACTCGCGTTTCGCCGCCGCAAGAGGCCACATGGACGCCATAATCGACCCGCTAGAAACGCGCCGCATCCTCACGTTCGCCCTGGAAGTAGCCAGCGCCAACAACCCCCGCAAACACCTGGCCCTCGAGACGCTCTGAGTTGACGTGGCGCACGCACTCCTGCGTGCCGCGTTCACACTCATGTGAACGCCTCTTCACTCCGATCGCAACGCCACCATCGGATCGACATTCGCCGCCCGCCTAGCCGGAACATAACTAGCCACCACCGCCATCGCGACTAAAATGATCGGCACGATCGCAAATACTTCGGGATCACGCGGCTGAACCCCAAACAGCAAGCTACTCATCACCCGCACGCTGACAAACGAAGCGACGACTCCGATTGCAACACCAATACCCGCCAGCCGAAGCCCCTTCCCAATCACCAGCCTCAACACGTCGCTCTGCCTCGCCCCCAACGCCATCCGGATCCCGATCTCCCCAGTCCGTTGACTCACTAGATAAGCCATAACTCCATACAACCCAGCAACAGCCAACGTAACGGCGATGATCGCAAAAATCCCAATCAGAATAAGATTGAACTTCTTAGGCGAAACAGAATCATCGACGAAAGTCTCCATCGGCTGAATCGAAGACACCGGCAAGGACCGATCCAGCGAAGCAACCGTAGCGCGCACCGAAGAAGCCAGCGTTTTCTCATCCTGAGTTGTCCGCAGAACCAAGGTCACATCCGTAGGAGCGAACAGGAATGGATTCGTTCGAAAAGGCAGATAAACGTCCGGTGTCGACTCTTCCTCAAGAGCGCGATTGTGCACCGCACCCACGATACCGACCACCTCGAACCAGGGAGCATTCTCGTTGCTGAACCGGAAGCGATGCCCGATCGCCCTTCCATCTGGCCAATACCGCCGCGCCGCGGTTTCACTCATGATCGCGACCGGCAACTTGCCGGATGCATCCGTTGGCCCAAAATGACGCCCTTGAAGAAGCGGAATACCCATCGTCTCGAGATACCCAGTACTGACCAGCCGGGGATGCAGTCGAGTCCGCTCACCAGCCTTCGGTTGCCGCCCTTCGATTTCCGAGCCCATCCGATTGTCATCTCCGGCGAGTGGAAGCGTATCGGTGAGCGCCACCGAGCGAACTCCAGGCAAAACCTCTGCGCGTTCCAGTAATCGGTCGTAAAACGCCGCGGCTTTTTCCGTGCTGGCGAATTGCGACCGAGGCATCGTGATTCCTGCCGTCAGCAAATGCTCTGGCTGAAAGCCCGGATTCACGTTCATCAGCGAAATGAAGCTCT
This sequence comes from Bryobacteraceae bacterium, assembly GCA_041490325.1. GTDB lineage: Bacteria > Acidobacteriota > Terriglobia > Bryobacterales > Bryobacteraceae > Palsa-89. The sequence continues at coordinate 1,797 of JBGPSX010000306.1, forward strand.
TTGCCAGAAGGCCCGCGCCCGTAAGCAAAACCAGCGATAGCGCGACTTCGGCCACCACCAGCGCACTACGAAACTTGTGCCGGTCTCCGGCCGTTGCGCCGCGACCACCCGACCGTATCGCTTCGTTCAGATCCACACCCGCAGCGGCCAAAGCTGGCGACATGCCGAAAAGCAGCGTGCTGGTAACCGCGCACGCCAGTGTGAATAGCAGCACGCGCCAGTCCAGCCCCGCCGTGTCCAGCCCGGCCAGCGAGAAAAACTCAATCTTGTGAAAGAACTGCGAACGCAGCAAATCCAGCCCCCACATCGCGAGCAAAATTCCAAGACCTGCTCCGGCCAGAGCCAGAACTGCGCTTTCAGCGAACGACTGCTGGATCAGCCGCCAGCGGCTGCAGCCTAGAGCCGCGCGCACAGCCATTTCCTTACGCCGGACGGCCGCGCGAGCCAGCAACAGATTCGCGATGTTTGCGCAAGCAATCAGGACCACCAGGAAAACCGCTCCGAGCAATACCACCAACGCCGGCCGGATTTTGCCGGAGATTTGTTCGTGTAGCGGTACCAGACTCGCCATGTGCCCCGTATTGCTTTCGGAAAATTTCTGCTCCAGCTCCTTGGAGACGGCATCCATCTGTGCTTGTGCTTGCTCGACGCTGACTCCCGGTTTCAATCGCGCGATACCACCGAACGAGTGGATGCCCCTGAACCGAAGCTGACTTTCGGAGAATACATTCGGAACAAGCAAGTCGCATTCGGCGGCAAACGGATATCGGAAGTTTCTGGGGAGTACGCCGACAATTTCGAAAGACTCGCCGTTCACCCCGATTGTTTTTCCAAGCACGCCCGGATCGCTGGCGAAGCCCCGCTGCCAAAGCCCATTTGTGATAATCGCGACCCGATGCTGTCCCCTCTGCTCCTCATTGATCTGAAATGTTCTGCCCAGGCGAGGTTGCACGCCCAGGGCTTCGAGGAATCCCGCCGACACCCGCGCGCCCGGCACTCGCTCTGGATCGCCATTGCCGGTGATGCTGAATCGGGCTGAATCGTAGATCGCCAGGCTGGAAAAACTCTTCGCCATCCGGCGCCAGTCCACGAAATCCGGCCCGGAGATCGGCCCCTGCGCCTGGCTCTCCCGTGGCCTCTTCTCCCAAAGCGCAACGATGTCCTTGGCATTCTCATACGGCAGCGGTCGAAGCAGCACCGTGTTCACCACGCTGAACACCGCCGTATTGGCTCCGATTCCGATCGCGAGCGTCAGCAGCGCGATCGCCGCAAACGCCGGCGACTTAAGAAGTATCCGGACCGCCTGACGCAGGTCTTGAACGAGAGAAGCCATGACGAGCCAACTGCAACTGAGTCCCCAATCGTAACCTATTGAATAGTTTGTTGTTAACCGCACCAACTGCTGTGCGGACATGGGAGAACTGTGTCCGTATTTGCAATATATAGCAGTTGTGATAATATTGCTCAAGTGAACCAAGCGGATTGGCTACTGTTACTCCACCAGATCCCTCCCACGCCGCCCTATTTTCGCGCCAAAGTACTCCGACGCCTCAACCAGCTTGGCGCGATGGCCATCAAGAACTCGGTGTACATCCTGCCGGATATGGCTGAAACAAGAGAAGATCTGGAATGGGTTCGTTCTGAAATCCTTCAGGAAGGTGGTGAAGCCTGGCTGTTTCGCGCCCAAACGCTGGCCGGACTCTCCAATGAACAACTCCAGGAATCGTTCCGTGTGATGCGCTCCTGTGATTATAAACAACTGCTAGATTCAACGAAAGCAATAGCCGATTCTCAGCAATACCAAAAACTACGGCGCCGCTTCGAAGAAGTCCGAAAAATCGACTTCTTTGACGCCCCCGAAAGAGAGGAACTCGAAACCATCATGGAAACCATCGATCGCAAACTGCACAAACCCGCGGCTCAGCCGGCGCCGAAACCAGACTTGAAAAACCTGAATGGCCGAACCTGGGTCACGCGTCGCGGCGTCAAAGTCGACCGCATCTCTACCGCCTGGCTGGTTCGCCGCTTCATCGATCCCGCCGCGCGATTTGTTTTTGTGGATCAGGATCACTACACGCACGCGGGCGATGAGATCCGGTTCGACATGTTCGAGGGCGAATTCACGCACGAAGGCGATCTCTGCACATTTGAGTCCGTCGTTCGACACATGCAGGCACACGATCCGGCGCTCTCGGCGTTGGCCGAAATCGTACACGACATCGATCTCAAGGACGAAAAATATCAGCGGCCCGAAACCAACGGCATCGCGGCCATGATCTCAGGTATTACGACGTTGCATTCAGCCGACGACCGGCGCATCGACGAAGGATCCCGATTGTTGGAAGCGGCCTACGCGGCTCTGAAAACCGTGCGAAAGGCCTGAGCATGCGCCACGCTATTCGACTCTTGCGAAAATCCCCAGGCTTCACCACCACCGCGGTTCTCACCCTGGCGCTCGGTATCGGGGCCAATACCGCGCTGTTCAGTCTGGTGAACGCGATGCTGCTGCGCGAGCTTCCGTTCGAGCACGCATCGCGCCTGGTTTGGATCTGGGCCACTCGCACCGATCGCGATCGCGCCTTCTATTCCCTTCCCGACTTCGTCGAAGTGCGCAAGTCCGTAACCACGATCGAGGACATGTCGGCCTACGCAAACTGGGGCGCGAACCTCAGCGGCTTCGGCGAGCCCGAGCGCTTCACTGGCGCGCGAATCATGCCGAACGCGTTCGACTTGATGGGCGTCACCGTGCTACATGGCCGCGCGATCGAGCCGGCCGACGGCACGCCATCCAGTGAGCACGTCGTGATGTTGAGCTTCGGATTGTGGCAACGCCGTTTCGGCGGTGACGCGAGCATCCTGGGACAGAAGCTGATTCTCAATGGCGACAGCTATCGCGTCATCGGCATTCTTCCGACAGCCTTTGTCATGCCCGCCACCGAGGCCGAGCTCTACATTCCACTAGTGATCGAAACCGATCCCTGGCGATCCGATCGAGCCACGAACTTCCTGCGCGCCTTCGCACTGCTCAAGCCTGGATCCACTCCGCGACAGGCGGCATCTGAACTAGCCGGCATCACGCACCGCCTCCGCGAAATGTACCCGGAAACAAATGGCAAGCACACAGATCCCCGCGTTCGTCTTTTTCAAGATGAAGTCGTGGGCGGATACCGAACCGCGCTGTGGACACTGCTCGGCGCGGTCGGCCTGGTCCTATTAATCGCGTGCTCGAACCTGGCAAATCTACTTCTCGCCCGAGCGTCGGCACGAAGCCGCGAAGTGGCGATCCGTAGCGCGCTCGGCGCCACGCGGTTTGATTTGATTCGCCAATTCCTGACCGAGAGTCTGCTACTCGCGGGACTCGGCGGAGCGCTCGGCATCCTGCTTGCCCGCGGCGGACTGCGCTTGTTGCTTTCTCTCAGTCCAGCCGATCTCCCCCGCACGTCTGAGGTCACACTCGATCCCAGCGTACTCAGCTTTGCCGTCGGCGTCAGCGTGCTTTCGGGAATTCTATTCGGACTCGCTCC
>JBGPSX010000307.1:0-5318 GCA_041490325.1 Bryobacteraceae bacterium
CTGCGCCGAAAGAATCGTTGCCACCAGCAGTTCCCACGGATTGCTGTGAAGCAGAGGAACCTTGACGTCCGGGTACATCGCGTCCAGCGCCTGCATGATCTTTCGGACTCGTGACGCGCGCTCAGCCGCTGTCTTGGGGCGGGGAACCAGTTTGGGTGGCGTGGCCGTTTTTGTCACACTAAGGGTATCGTTTCTCGGCAGACTCTCTATCTCCTCTTCGCCGCTATCATCGCATTTGGCGGCTGCTTGTGGGGCTCATTTCACTTTGACGACTATTCGTTGTTTTCGAGCAGCCTCTGGCCCCCTCCTCAAACTCGCCCTCTGACCTACCTGACATTCTGGGCAAACTTCGAACTGGGCGGACGTAATCCAATCGGATATCTGGCAGTCAATCTGTGCCTGCACTTGCTCGCCATTGTCGTTTTGTGCGGTGCGTTGCCGAGGCTGGTTCCCAAGACCGCTGCCTGGATCGCGGCGGCCGTGTTTGCGGTCCATCCGTTTCAGGCTGAGCCCGTCAACTATGTATTTGCAAGGAGCACTCTGCTTGCGACTCTGCTGTGCCTGGTATCGCTGGCTGACTGGACTCGCGGCCGTCACTGGCTTGCGGTGGCCTGGTTCGGCGCCGCGCTATTGGCCAAGGAAGAGTGCGTGGCATTTCCGGTATTCCTGCTGATGCTCCACTTCGTCACTTCGCGCAAACGTGCAGAATTGAAACCGATCGCGATTATGTTCACCCTGTCCATCGTGGCTGGCGTGAATGTGTTGCTGGCTGGGGCGAAAACGGCAGGGTCGGGTATTGGAGTCCAGGCCGGCATCAGTTGGCAAGAGTACGCGCTCGCTCAAAGCATTGTGATTCTCCGTTACCTCAGAATGCTCCTGCTGCCTTGGGGATTCACGGTGGATTCGGAGATCGCGATTCCTTCAGCATGGATTGGAGCCGCGGCCTGGGCATTGGTTCTGGCGCTGGTTGTGGCGGCGTTGTTCCGATTCCGGCGCGCGCAGGCAGGGTTCTTCTTTATTGCCGGCCTGGTGTTGCTACTGCCCAGTTCGTCTTTTTTCCCCGCGAACGATTTGGCTGCCGACCGGAGAATGTATCTGCCGATGATCGGCTTTGCCACATGCGCCGGCCTCCTGCTGGAACGGGCACGGCCAAGCATCGTTCGAGCCGCGCTGGTCGTGCTGGTCTGTCTCAGCTTTGTCAGAACTTCAACCTGGCGAACAGAAGCAGCGCTCTGGAGCGACGCCGTCCGGAAGGCTCCTTCGAAAGTGCGGCCTAAAATTCAGCTTGCGCGGGCGGTGGAACCGTCACGCGGCTTGGAAATTCTGAACGAAGCCCAGCTCATCGCACCGGCAGACCCGGCCATCGCTTCCGAGAAGGGGCGGATCTACATGAGCCTGCGGCAACCCGGTCAGGCTCTGGTGGAATTCGGGCGAGCACTGGCGCTGGCGCCGCGCAGCGCCGACGCGTTCAACAATCGCGGCGTTGCATTGCTCGGGCTCGGCCAGAAAGACATCGCCCAACAGGATTTCGAGCGAGCGCTGGCCATCGATCCGTGCCAGTTCGACGCGCGTCTGAACCTGCTGCGCATGGGATTCCAGAAATCACCGGCGATCCGATGCAGGTACAGTGCGGAGCAGTCCGCGGCCTTGGCGGGAAATTGAGCGCTGGATTAACGGCCGCCAGCCAGGATGTCGGCGCGTAAGTATTGCCAGTCCGGCACCGCTATAGAATGCAGGTCCGCGTCCAGGTCGGTTCGAACTTCCTTGGACTGATAGGGGCCCAGAGAAGGAATCTCCGCATTGACACTGAACAGAGCGGTTCCAGCGTTGGTTTCGAGCGATCGCACCACAAACTGGACCGTCGTGCGGGAGAGTTCCGCCGCGGAATGATTGACGACGATGTATTGGATCTGTTGCTTGTGGCCGCTTGCGGAAACGATGCGCAGTCCGGTTACTTCCAATGGTTGGCTGGTTTGCGCTGGCAGAACGGCCGCTTTAGCATCGCGGGTCGCATTGAAGTACTGAAGGGCGGCTCCAGTTCCGAGGAATAACGCGATGGCAAGAAGTACGCTCCAAATCCACCCTGGAATGCTCAGGGATTTCCGGTGTCGCCGGCGTGATGTCGTGCGCTGTTCCAGCAGATTGTGAAGTTCCGCCGGAAGCGACGGCCCCGCCAGCGTCGACACTTGGGGGCCTGACAATACTGACGCGAGACTGGACCTCTTCGGAGCACGCGGCGCGATGGTCGGCCGAGGTATCCGAATCCATTCGAAGACCGGGGGCGCGGGCGCAGTCACAACTTCCGCCGGAGGGCTGAGCAGTGATGTTTTCGGTTGCTCCTGAAGGGCTTCGACCACTGCTCGAATTCGTGATTGCTCCTCCTCCAGTTGGGCGTGCACGGCGTCCAGGATTGTTTGCGCGTGAACTTCGAGCGCATCGGTATAGTCACGCGCGGTGGTTTGTGGCTGGGGTTCTGCCTGGGGTTCTGCCTGGTTTTTTGCCTCTGATACTGGCTTCGCTTCCTCAGCCTGTGGAACGGGCGATGGCTCAGCCGGTGGCGCCGTTTCGGTGGCCGCGCTGATCGGCGTTGCATCGGCGCTCGCTGAAACCACTTCCGCGCTGGGCGATTCAGGAGCAGTTTCAACCGGCGGCACTGTTTCCGTCGTCAGTTGAGTTACTTCGGCGATGGGTAATTCAGCGGCAGTTTCAACTAGCGGCGCCGTTTCGGTGGCCGCGCTGATCGGCATTAAATCGGGGCTCGCTGGAACGAGTTCCGCACTCGGCGCCTCAATAGCAGTTTCAACGAGTGGTGCTGTTTCCGTGACCACACTAGCTGGCGTTGCGTCCGTGATCTGTCCAACCACGTTGCCGCTAGGCGACTCAAGAGCAGCTTCAACGGGCGTCGCCGTTTCCACCGCCACACTGGCCGGCGTTTCATCCGTGATCTGTGGACTTACATCGCCGCTCGCCGCTTCAGTTGGCTGCGTTCCCTCTCTTGCCGCGGGAATGGCGGGTCCCTCGTTCGCTGACTCGACCAACGGACGTACCAGCAAATCGATGGTCTCATTCGCTGGGGCCGCATGGGTTTCAATCGGCGCTGCTGACGACTCGGTGTCGGTCAGCGCTGCCGTATTCGTGGCCGGGATCGAATGCCCGTTCGCCATATGAAGCTGCTGCGCGGCCGGCGGGGCCAGCAGGCGCGTCGACGAAGGAGGCGCTTCGACAATCTTCGCCAACGCCAAGATCCCGTCGTTCTGAGATGAGCGGTGCTGTACTGAGCTTACGGAGAGTGAACCGGCTTCGGCCTCACCCGTGCAAGCCGGGCATTCCCGAACTGCCGGCGAACACTCGCGCCCACATTCTGGGCAGATCCAGAACAGCATATATAACCACTCTAGGGCCAAAGTGATTTTCGATCTGTCAGTAACTCACCCTACGTTCCCTTAAGAGTGTCCCTATGTTCCTGAATGACGGCACTTAACGGCATGAGTGCGCGAAAATCTATAACGGAGGGGGTTATGCGGTTCTACCACAGGGCGTTAGATCGCCCCCGGCGGCTGGGCGTCCTGCCGGGCAGTTTTAACCCGTTGACGATAGCTCATCTCCATCTGATTCAAGCGGCTGGACCTTTAGTCGACGAAGTCCTATGCGTCGTACCCCGCAGCCTACCTCACAAGGACTATTTCGGCGCCACCTTAGAACAACGCGTCGGAATGCTCGAATCGGCCGGCCTTACGGTTCCCCATTCCATTGCCGACAGCGATCAGAGCCTGTTCATCGACATCGCCCGCCAGTGCAGGCTACATTACGGCGACAATACGCGATTATTGTTTCTTTGCGGGCGCGATGCTGCCGAGCGGATCATGACTTGGGACTATGGCCGTCCGGGCGTCGTGGAGGAGATGTTACGGGAGTTTGAGCTTCTGGTCGCCCCGCGCGGCGGTAGATTCACCGCTCCCCAAGAATTTCAGGATCGCGTCCATGTACTCGATGCAGCCGCCGGCCACGATCAAGTCTCGTCCACAGAGGTGCGGGAGCGAATCGCGCGCGCGGAACCGTGGGAGCACTTGGTTCCGAACCCGATTGTCGACCAGGTGCGAAGGATCTATTCGTGAAGGCTGGTATCGAGAAATGCGCGCAGACGATGGCTGCGGCTGGGATGGCGAAGCTTTCTTAGCGCCTTGGCCTCGATCTGGCGGATGCGCTCACGCGTGACGGCAAAGTGCTGCCCGACTTCCTCGAGCGTGTGCTCGCTGCCATCCTGGAGCCCAAAGCGCATCTTGATGATCTTCTCTTCGCGCGGGCTCAGGGTTTTCAGGACTTCAGCCGTTTGCTCGCGCAGGTTCAAATTGATGACCGCTTCTGACGGCGACACAACGCGACGATCCACGATGAAGTCGCCCAGGTGCGATTCTTCTTCTTCGCCCACCGGAGTTTCGAGCGAAATGGGCTCCTGCGCGATGCGCAGGACTTTGCGCACCTTCCCGACCGGCAGTTCCATTTTGACCGATAGCTCTTCGGTCGTCGGTTCGCGGCCGAGCTCCTGCTGCAACTGGCGCTGTGTCCGCACCAGCTTGTTGATCGTCTCGATCATGTGCACTGGAATGCGGATGGTGCGCGCCTGGTCGGCAATGGCGCGCGTGATGGCTTGCCGCACCCACCAGGTCGCATAGGTGGAGAATTTGTAGCCGCGCCGATAGTCGAACTTGTCGACGGCCTTCATCAATCCGATGTTGCCTTCCTGAATCAGATCCAGGAACTGCAGCCCGCGATTGGTATAGCGCTTGGCGATCGAAACCACCAGCCGAAGGTTAGCCTCAATGAGCTGCTTCTTAGCGGACTCGGCTTCCTGCTCGCCGCGCTCCACGATTTGCAGCGTCCGGCGAAGCTCGGTGGAACTCGCCCCGCATTCTTCTTCGAGCTGCTGGATGCGCTGGCTGCATTGCCGCAGCTCCTTGCGCAGGTCGCGCGTGGGCTGGCCGCCGTGGGCGGGTTCTTCCAACCGGCGCTGGATTTTCGCGATTTCGCGCTCGAGCGGTTTCAACTCCTCTACCGCGCAACGCAACCGCCCCGCCAGGCTGCGACGCACCGTGGTGCTGAAAGCGATATTGCGGATGATCCGCGAGATCGACACCATGTTGCGCGCTAGGCCATAACGCAGGCTGCGATGCTGCTTAGGCTTCATCTGTCTCGAGATGGCCTGCAGCTTTTGCCGGTACTGTTGGCTCTTCTTGTAGTATTTTTCGATCTCGGCGATCCGGCCCACCAGATCCTCGTGCTGAGCGGTGAAGTCTTCATCGCTGATCACGAACTCCGGC
>JBGPSX010000308.1:0-5295 GCA_041490325.1 Bryobacteraceae bacterium
GAACGCTGCCGAGTGCTCCCCTGGGCGTGCCGGATTCCTACGAAGAACATCTCAAGTTGATGTTTGACATGCAGGTGCTGGCTTTCATGACCGAGACAACGCGCGTGTCCGCGTTCAAGATGAGCCGGGATGTGAGCACGCGGGTTTTCCCGGAAAGCGGCGTGAAGACCCCGTTTCATCCTTGCTCGCATCATCAGGAGAATCCTGCGAAAATCGCCGAGTTCGCAAAGCTCAATCGATACCACGTCAGCCTGCTTCCGTATTTTCTGGAGAAGCTGAAGAACACGCCCGATGGCGACGGCAGCCTGCTGGATCACTCGATGGTGCTGTACGGCAGCCCGATGGGTGACGGCAACGTGCATAACCACAAGCGCGTGCCGATTTTCCTGGCCGGTCACGCCAACGGAAAACTCAAAGGCAACCTGCACGTGCGCTGCGCGGACTCGACGCCCATGGCGAATATTCTTTTGACCATGCTGCACAAGCTCGGCGTGAACATAGAGACTTTTGGCGACAGCAACGGAGAGATCGCGATCTGACGGGCAGGACGGCGAAGGAGGGAATCATTCATGTTGACTAAGAGCCTGATTGGCGTTTGTTGCATGGCAATGCTGGCGGCAGCCGCCAGCACTGATACTCGACTAGCCGATGCGGCTATGCGTGGCGACAAAGACGCCGTCCGTTCCCTTCTCAAACAAAAGGTCGATCTGAACGCTGCGCACGGCGATGGCGCGACCGCGCTGCATTGGGCGGCCTATCGCGACGATCTCGAAATGGTGAAGTGGCTGCTGGCGGCTGGGGCCAGCGTTAGCGTGACAACTCGCGAGGGCGCGATTACTCCACTCTTCATGGCTTGCACGAACGGCAATGCGCCGATGATCGAGGTGCTGCTGAAGGCCGGCGCCGATGCGAAATCGGTGAAGAAGAACGGGACGGCGGCGCTCATGATCGCCGCGGCTTCGGGGAGCGCTGACGCTGTGAAGGTACTGCTGGATCGGGGCGCGGATGTCAACGCGAAAGAGTCCGTACGCGGACAAACGGCGCTGATGTTTGCCGCCGCTCTCAATCGACACGAAGTCATCCGGGTTCTAAGGGCGCGTGGCGCGGAGTCCAACGTGACCACTGCCGTGCGCAAGCTCGAGCGAGTCCGGTTCGATCAGGATGGCAACATCGTCGAAGACAAGCCTGTGGCTGAAGGAGCGAAGGGCGCGGAAGCAGCGGCCAAGCCAGCCGAAGATCCTGTTGCGAGAGAGCAGTTGGATGCGCTGGCGCACGGCGTCGGACTCGCGTCTGTTCTATACCGCCCCGGTGCGGTGAAGCGCGCGGGCAAGGCTGGTGACGTTGCAAATCGCGGGCCGAGAAAGATCGGCGCCGACTTCATGGGCGGCATGACCGCGCTGCTTTATGCGGCTCGAGAGGGCCACCTGCAGGCCGCGCGCGCTTTGATTGAGACCGGAGCCGACGTCAATCTGATCAGCGGCGGTGAGAAGATCAGTCCGATGTTGATGGCGATCATCAACGGCCATTACGACCTGGCCAAACTTCTGCTCGATCATGGCGCCGATCCGAACTTAGTCAGTTTGACCGGCCTGACGGCTTTGTACGCGACGATCGACGTGCAATGGGCGCCGAAAGCCTGGTTCCCGCAACCACAAACCGAACAGGAAAAGACAACCTATCTGGAACTGATGAAGTCGCTCATCGAGCACAAAGCCAACGTGAATGCTCAGCTCGGTGAGAAGCTTTGGTTCCGATCGTTCACCAATGACTACACCTGGGTGGACCCCGCCGGCGCTACGCCGTTCTGGCGCGCCGCTCAATCGGCCGACATCGTTGCGATGCGGTTCCTGGTGGAGCATGGCGCGGATCCCAAGCTATCGGCGAAGGCTGTAGAGACGCCGTTGCTGGCGGCCGCTGGCGTGGGCTGGGCCTGGAATTGGAGCATCAAGTCGCCCTATGCCGCATTGGATGCAGTGAAGTACTGCGTGGAACTTGGCAATGACGTTAATGCTGCGGACAATCGCGGATACACTGCGCTGCATGGCGCGGCCTTTCTGGGCGACAACGAGATGGTGAACTATCTCGTCTCTAAGGGCGCGAAGGTGGACGTCAAGACAAAGGCGGGGGATTCCGTGGCGGACATGGCCAACGGCCCGACGCGTTTTGGCCAGCCGCACGCCGATACGGTCGCGCTGCTCGAGAAGCTGGGTTCACCCAACTCGCACAATTGCCGGTCGGATCAATGCGTAATCGCTGCGAAGTCGCAGATCTATGACCGGCACACTCCCGCCGATTACACGGCCATCGCAGAACTGGATGCGCTTGCCAAGTCGATCGGATTTACGTCGACGGAATATCGCGTCGATGCGCCGCCAGACAAGGGCGCAGCCGAGGCGAAAGCAGCACCCGCCGTTCCTGTACCTGCTCCTTCCAAGCCAGCGGGGCCCGGTGGGAAGTAGCGCAAGCTTTCAGAATCATTTTCTAGCAGCGAAGGTGTAGAACTCGTACGCGATCTGCCAACTCTCCTCGTGTCCCGGCTCGATTCGCAGGTGGATATAAACTTCCGGGCAGACCGTGGTGCGTATGGACCAGAAATAAATGCTCTCGATAGGGCGATCTCCCACTTGTCTCACCCCCGCGCCTATCTTGAAATTCTCAACGCTGATATCGTAGTCTTTCACCGCGGCGCCGAATCCTTCCAGAGGGCTTGCCGCTGTTTGACCCGTCTCCAAGACCTTCAGATATGCGAGTTGCTTATCGCGGGTTTCGGCGAGTTCTTTGAAGTCACCGGGCGCACGCAGGGAGAAGGGGAATTTGACTACGAAGTCCGGGCCAGTCGGCTGGCCATCCATGACATAGAAGTTGTGATTGTAGACGCTGGTCTCAATCAGTTTCTTGCCGGTGTTCTTTAGATTGTGCTCGATCACCAGCTCGGGTTTGCCCCGAGTCAAGCGGACGGTTTTTCGATAGACGTACGCATATCCCGACGCGTCCGTCAGTTCCTGAACAAATTCGACGCGGTCCGCTCCGGTGTGGGCGGTCCATTTTCCGGAGTCCGCTATGTCGTAAGTGCCGAACCGGCGATAGGCCGGCTCATCGGGCTTGCGCAGGCCACCGACGCCAATTTTCACGAAGGTCTCGCCCGTTTTCGCTTCAGCGTAGCCCAGCGCCAGTCCGTTGTAGAGAAACTCTTCCACCGGACCCATGATGGCGTCGTGAAGTTTCGGATCGTAGCGCTCAAACCATTGGCCAAAATAGTTGTGGCCCTTGAATTCGAGACTTGGGATCACGCCGGCCCAATCGAATCGGGTGCCGCGATAGTAACCCTGCTCGGAATCAGGCAAGTAGAGTTTCGCCTTGATAATTCCGTTTGAAATGTCCGCTTGCGGATAATCGGCCGCCAGCGCGAGGCCAAAGCTGAAGAGTAGACAGAGAGGTTTCATCGCGATTTTGCCGGCGCCGGCGTAAGGGCATCCCATCGCGCGTCGCCCGTCCTTGTGTAGTTGCGTGGAAGCGCGTCCCAATCCGGTCGAGTGACGCCGTTGAGATCGTAAACCACCTTGCCCTCGCGCAGCGTGAGCTCGCAGATCAATTTGCGAGTCCCCTTCAGCCGCGCGCCGTACATGTCGGTATATCCGAAGTTGCCTGGTTGGAGGCTAAGAACGGCGACATCGGCAGGTGAACCAACTGACAGATTCCCGAGTTCCTCATGCTGAATCTCGCGAGCCGGATTCCAGGTGCTTCGAGCGACGACATCGTCAATCGAAAGACCCATCGTTAAGAATTTACTCATCAGGTTGAGCATATCTTTCATTCCGCTATTCATGCTGCCGATATGCAAGTCGGTGGAGATGGAGTCGGGCAGGAATCCTGCTTTGATCGCTGGCACGGCGATTCGCCACGCGAAGCTGCCGCTCCCATGTCCGACATCGAAAATAACGCCGCGCTTCCTTCCTTCCAGGAGTCCAGGATTCACGTGGCCGTCTTCCGTCTGTTCATTTCTCAGGCCCGAATAAACGTGCGTATAAATATCACCGGGCCGCAACTTCTTGGTGACCAAGTCGGCGACCGGCCGCCCGGGATGATTCGTGCCGAAATCCACCATCACCGGAATGCTGGCTAGTGTTCCGGCTTCCACAGCGTGCTCGACCGGCGCCCACTCAGGTCCCGCATAATGAGCGGTCTTGATGCCGATGATCAGGCCCTTGTGTTTTAGAGCCATATTCGCAGCGGGTTGCGCATCCATGTCGGCGAGATCGTTCTCGTACTTGCCGCCGCGCATGCCATTCCCGACGATGTTCAGGAACGCGAGCACGCGCGTCTTCGAACGATCGATCACGCGTTGCTTGAAGTCTTCAAAGTTACGCCAGCCGGAGCAGCCGGCATCGGCCACAGTGGTCACTCCGGCGCGAAATGTGTATCCATCGGGATAAAGGCTGTTGTCTCCAGCGTAAGATCCGGGCTCGCCCGTTCCGGCATAAACATGGACATGGATATCCACTAAGCCCGGCGTGACATAGAGGCCCCGAAGGTTGACTACTTTGAGAGCTTGCGCAGGATCGATGCGTGCGGCGACCGCGGCGATTTTTCCGTCACGTATGGCGACATCGCGAACGGCGCTGATTTTGTTCTTCGCGTCGATGACGTGGCCACCCTGCAATAGCAGGTCGTATTGATTCTGCGCAAAGCAGGCCATCGCCGTTACGAACATGAGAATCGCCTGAAGGACTCTCTGCATGGAAGCCTTAAACACAGGCGATGACGTCAATCTCCACCAGGGAATTTCCTGGAACGCCACCGGCCGCAGCGATGGTCGTGCGCACTGGTGGCTCGGCGCCAAAACGCCCGAGGAAGACTTCGTTCATGTCCGCGTAGTCCTTGAGGTCGTTCAAATATACGTTGCACTTCAGGACCTTTTCCATCGAAGATCCGGCTGCTTCGAGTTGCTTCTGGATCGAGTCCAGAACGAATTTCGTGTGCGCTTTGATGTCACCTTGAAAGTGCGCGCCAACGCCTGCGATGAAGAGGAGGTTCCCATACGCCACCGTGCTGCTAAATAACGGGGTCTTCTCGGGACGCTTGCCGTCCTTCCAGAGAACTTTCTTGGTTGCCTTTCCCTGCGCCGACGCGGGCGCCGCGGAAGCCGTGGCAGCTACCGCTCCGGCTGCGAGTCCTTTTCCTAAGAAACTTCGTCGATTACTGGCTTTCATAGAACCTCCTTGAGACTTCAGACCAGTTACTCTAATAGCATAAAATTGGAATCCGGAAGGAGGCGTCATGCGAATTGGAACGCGC
>JBGPSX010000309.1:0-5286 GCA_041490325.1 Bryobacteraceae bacterium
CGCGCAGCGTGAGCTTGAATCCGTTTTTGCCCGCCAACGCGCCGTGACACGAGCCTTGATTGCAGCCCATCTTCGTCATGAGGGGAATAACGTTGTTGCGAAAGCTCCAGGTAAAAGGAACTCCCGCGTTGGCCACGTGAACTTTCACCGACGCTTTGTTGTCCGCGCTGATGACCGCGTCTCCGTCGGCAACGGGCTTCACCAGACCGCTTGCGTCCACCGTCGCGATTTTCGGGTTGGAACTGCTCCAGCGAACTTTGCCGGTCCAGTCTTCTTCATGCCCGTTGACCGCCGCTTGCGCGATCAATTGCTGGCGCGACTCAGACGTAGACAATGTTACGGATGCCGGCAGGACATTCAGGCTTTGCGCGAAGGCTAACCCGCAGGCCAAGGATACAGCTACGAGCGTGGCGCACGCACTCCTGCGTGCCGCGTTCACACTCTTGTGAACGCCTGGCGTTTTCATCCTCGGATGGGCGCCCAAGCCCCCACGGATACTCATGCCAGCAACTCAGAAATTGGATCTTGCCCCCGATCCACTAGCGGGATCGGCCGTCCACCCACGCCCGGAAGCTCGGTCCCAGGATCGATTCCCAACGTATGGAAAACGGTGGCCGCAATTTGTCCCGGAGTGGTCGGGCGATCTCTCGGCGCCGCGCCGATCTCGTCCGATGAGCCCACCGTTTGCCCGCCCTTGATCCCGCCGCCGGCCATGATGATGGTCCAGCACTGCGGCCAGTGGTCGCGGCCGCCCGCCGGATTCACCTTGGGCGTCCGCCCGAATTCGCCGGTCGCCAGAACCATGGTCTTGTCCAGCAATCCGCGCTGGCTCAATTCATCCAGCAACGAACTGTACGCCATATCGAACATCGGACCCACCAGATCGCGATAGCAACTGATCGGACTGAACGGCTTCGATCCGTGGATGTCCCAGGTGATCTCGTCAAACACAGTCTCGAACATGTTGATGGTGACGAATCGCACTCCAGCTTCGATCAGCCGCCGCGCCAACAAACAGCTTTGGCCGAATCGATTCAGGCCGTATTTCTCGCGGACTTCCTGCGGCTCTTTATGCAGCTCAAACGCCGCGCGCGCCTTCTCCGATGACATCAGCGTGTAGGCCTGATGGAAGGTCGAATCCAGCAAACGCGCATCCTGCGACGTCTCGAACATGCTGACTGACTTGTCCACCATCTCGCGCCAGTCGCGCCGCCGATCCACGCGCAATGCCGTCAGATAATCCGGCGGCAGCATGTCCGGCACTTTGAAATTCGGATCGGAAGGATCGGCGTTCAGCACGAACGGATCGTAGCCCTTGCCGAGAAACCCCGCGTTTTGCCCGTGTGGCATGTTGCCGCCAGTGTTACCGATGGGATGCGGCATCAGTACGTACGGCGGAACGTCGCCCTTCGGTCCGGCCAGCTTCGCCAGCACGCAGCCCATGTTCGGATACTCGATGCCGCCTTGAAACAAGCGGCCGGTCTGCATCATCTGGTGGCCGGTGTCGTGCACCGCAGCCGCGGTGTGATACACGCTGCGAATGAGGGCGTACTTGTCGGCGTGCTTGGCCATGCGCGGGAAGTTTTCCGAAATCTCAATTCCCGGAACATTGGTGCGGATCGCTTTGTACGGCCCGCGAATCTCGACTGGCGCGTTCGGCTTGGGATCCCAGGTGTCGAGTTGCGATGGTCCGCCGACCAGCATCAAGTGGATGCAGTTCACATCCTTCTTGGCGTTGTCGGTTGCGCCTTGCGCCTGGAGGCCGAAGGCTTGCGGAAGGCTCAGTCCGAGGAAACTCAGAGCGCCTGCATGCAGAAAGTCGCGCCGGCGCAGCCCATCGCAAAACTCAACGGGACGGTCGGCGTCAAGACGTAACATGGGGCACTACTCCGGCTCCGATTCTATCAGGGACTAACGATTGGGCGTGAAAGACTCGGGATTGGGGTAGGCGTGAGGATCCTGCGGGCCTTCGCGATGCAGGCACTGGAAGTCTTTCTCTATCGTGATCGCCGGATGTTCGCCGCCCGAAAGTCCCACTTGATCGCTGGTCGCCCAATCCAGCGATACCGCGTGGGGCACCTGAATGCGCAGCGAACCATCCTTGTAAATCGCCTGCAGCCGCTCGATGGCGCTCGAGGCTTCAATCGCATAGGTGAAACGCATTCCCGGCCCGAACTCGATCGCGTCCTCAAAAAAGCCAGTCTTGCTGAACTGCGCCACCTCGGCCTGATTCAAGCGCAGCCGCACTGAGTTTCCATGCATGCGCAGTTTCATCGGATTCTTTGCGCTCCTGAATAAATATTAAAACGGCCATCGCGGACGAAGCCGAGCAGAGTCATATTGAATCGTTGCGCTGTCTCTACCGCGAGACTCGACGGCGCGCCCACTGCGGCCAAAATCGGGATGCCCGCCATGAGCGCTTTCTGCGCCAGCTCGAAACTGGCGCGCCCGCTCACGAACAGAAGTTTGCCGGCGAGCGGCGTGCGCTTCCCGATCATCTCCGCGCCGATCACTTTATCGACGGCATTGTGCCGTCCGACGTCTTCACGCAACACGGCCAGCTTACCCTCGACATCGAAGATCGCGGCGGCGTGCAAGCCACCGGTGTGTTCGAATACGGCTTGCTCGGATCGCAGCGTCTTTGGCAGATCGTGAATTACCCCCGAATCGAATACCGTAGAATCGCCGGAAAGCATCGGACAGCCCTGCATCCGCAGCGCTTCGATGGAAGCCTTTCCGCAAACCCCGCAACTCGACGTTGTATAGAAGTTGCGCCGGAAACGGGTCAGATCGATTTCGATGCCGGGCTGAAGCTGGAACGAAATGATATTCTTCGCCGATCGAACATCCGAAATCTGATCGAAGCTTTCGAGAATGCCTTCGGTGAAGAGAAAACCCGCGGCCAGATCCAGATCGTGACCCGGCGTGCGCATGGTGATCGAAACGCTCTCATCGCCTAACCGGATTTCGAGCGGTTCTTCCACCGCAAGAAGGTCCTGAAAAGCGCTCGCTTCCTCGCCTTTGACTTTCTGAACAGGAACAGTGAGAATGCTGCGGCTCACAAGGCCAGGATAGCGAGTTGACCGCTTCTACGTCTTGCGGGCGCGCCGGATCGCCACGCCCCGTGTAGCGACCTTCACCGGCAGAATCTCGGCGCCGGCGCGCTCAATCGCGAGCGACACCTTTCGCTTGGCGCCCCGCTCCACCAGGAAGAAAACGCAACCGCCGCCGCCCGCTCCGCACACCTTGGCGCCCAGCGCGCCGGCCCGGCGAGTGACCTTAACAAGATGATCGATCTGCGGAGTTGTAATTCCGGGAGCATTCCGGCGGCGATGCGCCCACTCCTCACGCAGCAATCGCCCGACCTCGCGCCAGTCGCCCTTCTCGAGAGCGCGGCGCATGGCTCGGGCGATGGAGGTGATCTGCTCGAAGTTCCGGCGGACCTGCGGGTTGCCGTCGATATACGCTTTGGTCACTTCCCAATTGTTGATTCCGGAATTTCGCGGTGCGCCGGTGTAGGCCAGTACGATGCGATCGTTGAAATCGTCCAGATCCACCGGAATCGCCGTGCGCTTGATCCCGCCCGGACCCAACTCGATCGCGTTCACGCCACCGTACATGGCCGGATAGTAGTCTTGAGCGCCCGTCGGCACCCGTATGATTTGCGCTTCTATGTTTTGCGCAATTTCCCGGACCTTCTCGATCGGGTAACCCGAGCTCGTCAGCCGGTTCAGCGCGCTCACGACAGAAATGAGAAGCGCCGACGATCCCGACACGCCCGCCCCGGCCGGCGCTTCTGAGTCGGTGTGGACCAGCATCCCCATCGACGGCCGGAAGAATCGCAGCGCGTAAGTAACCAGCGGCAGCCGGGGCCGGTTCGACTCGCACAATTCATCGATGGACCCGAAAGTTTCCTCGGCCTCCAAGTCTCCGGACCGCAATCGGATCTCAGGCGAGGCCTGCGTCTCGATCACGCAGCGGGTCCACCGATCGATTGCGAAGTTCAGCGTAACTGCTCCCGGATGAAACAGATACAGCGGCCAGATGTCCAGTGTTCCGCCCGCCAGATCCACCCGGCAGGGCGCCTCAGAGATGATCTTCATGCGAACCTTACTATACCGCTGGGGATATTCACAATCGGGGCGAATCATCCGATGAAGCAAATGGATGAGGAACCTTTTCGTCTTGGTCCTGATCGCGGCGGCAGTTTGGGGACAGCCGGCCGCCGATTCTCAGCCGACTCCACTGGCCAGCGTGCAACCCGTTCCTCCTGCCAGCGCGCAACCCATTCCACCGGCCAGCGTAGAACCTATTCCGCCAGCCAGCACGCAACCCATTCCACAAGTCAGCACGGCAGGCTCGATCGATAAACAGCGCGCCTCAATAATGAAGCAGGTTAGCGCGGTGACAAACCAGGTTCCATCGGTGCTCCCCACGTTTTTTTCAGTCCCGTGGGTTGAAGGGCCGCCTCAGGCGTCAGCGGCTGCCTGCGAGCCGATGCCCGACGATCAGTTGGCGCCGTTGATCGACGAAATCTCAAAGCAGGAAGGCGTCAGCGTAGACCTGATTCGCGCGGTGATCAACCAGGAGTCCGGCGGCCGGCCCTGCGCTGTATCGCCCAAAGGCGCCCAGGGCCTGATGCAACTCATGCCGTCCACCGCCATCGAGTTCGGGGTCAACGATCCGTTTAATCCCAAACAGAACGTGGAGGCTGGCGCCAAGCTGCTCAAGCAGCTCCTGGCTAAATACTCGGGCAACGTTAGCCTGTCTCTCGCCGCCTATAACGCGGGTTCCCAGCGTGTGGATCGGGACGGCGGCGTGCCCGCGATACCGGAAACAGTGCGCTACGTGGATAAAATCCAGGCCAAGCTGCCAAATCAATGATTCTTTGAGGATAAAACGTTAAACCTTGCAAACGTTTTGGACGATAGACCAAAAAGGGCCCGCGCCCCCTTCGTCCACCATGCCTGAGAAGACCACTGTACTTTCGCCAAGTATCGAGATCGGATCTTCTCCCGCCGTTTCGTTCTTTGAAACCGAAGATAGCGCCGTTGGGCCGGCGTCCATCCTGATCGTCGACAGCGAAGAGATCAACCGCAGGCTTCTCAAAGCGATCTTCAAAACCGCGCCCTATAGAATCCTGGAGGCGCGCCGAGCTTCCGAAGCCACTGCCTTCCTGCAGTCTGAGAAGATCGACCTCGTGATTCTGGATCTCATGCTCCCGGAAATGAGCGGACCGGAACTTTGCCGCTGGATGAAGGCCAGCCGTTCCACGCAATTGATTCC
>JBGPSX010000310.1:0-5251 GCA_041490325.1 Bryobacteraceae bacterium
AATCGATCCACATCGCGGACGATGTTGAAGCGATCGGCCGCAGACTCTCCCCCCGGCGGCGGAGCGGCATGCGACATTCCGCTTCTTCTTGCGGGTTCAGTTGACTGGGTGAAAGCGTATTGGGCAAAATGAAGCCATGCACCGCGACCAAGCCATATGCGCCTTAAAGGCGCATGAACAGGAACTTCGCGCCGTGGGTGTGGTCAGCGTTTCCCTATTCGGCTCTACGGCCCGCGGGGAGTCCGATGCATGCGACGTCGACCTAGCGGTTCGTCTGGGAGATAACTTTTCGCACGGTGGCTTTAACTATTTCGGGCGGCTGCAGGAGCTTGAGCGATATCTCTCCCAACTACTCGGCTGCAAAGTGGATGTGGTGGAAGAGCCGGTGCGCAAGGAGCGGTTCCAAAAAGAGATTGACCGGGATCGCACCCTTGCCTTCTGAAAAGCCCGCCAGCGCCTTGAGGACATCATCGAAAACGCGCAAGCGATCTTACGTTACACGGCCGGCATGGATGCTGTAGAGTTCAAGGAAAACCGCCTGGTCTACGACGCGGTTGAGCGCTGCTTGGAGCGGATTAGCGAGGCAGCGCCGGCTTTAATGCCAGATCAACCTTGGCAAGATGTACGGGCGCTCGGGAACAGACTGCGTCACGACTACGACGATATCAGCCCGAACCGGCTCTGGGAGATAGTCCAAACCGATCTGCCCTCGCTCACAAATGCGTGTGAGAACGCTCTGCGGCGGCTGCGCGAGCGTCCTCCGATTTAAATTGGATTCGCCGCTCCTGAAACTACTTCCGGCTCGAATATTTGTTGAGCGCCGCAATCAGCTTGCTCGCCGAAGCGGGCGGAGCCGTATCGCCGAGAACAATGTCGCGATTCGTGAGCGGCTTCTCGTAAAGCTCCTTGTTCCAGTCGTCATCCGGCCGCAAGGTCGCGCCCTGTAGCGAAACACCGGCAAAAAGCCCGCGAGCCCGCGAGTACGTCAGGATCTCAGCATGCATTTGCGCGTCTGTCTCTGCCGAGGAAGTTCGGCCCACCGGACCGGCCGCCGCTGACGCGTCCGCGCCCACCGTGAACTTGCTCGAAAGCAGTTTCTTCGCGCCGCCCTGGTTCATGACCAGCAGCACCATGTCCGTCTCCGATCCACCGATCTGGAATCCGACACTGCCGCCTTCCACGCGGATCGAGCCCGGCGCCGACCAGCCCGCGCCGCTCGCCTTCCGGCACAGCATGAAACCCTTGCCATACTTGCCGCCGATGATGAATGCCCCCTTCTTGAGCCCGGGCACGACTACGACACATTCAGACTTATCCAACAGGTCCTGCGGAATGCCCTTGTCGGGCGCAGCCATGATCTCGGTGATAACGTCGGCTGCTGCCTCCAGCCGTGCGGGCGCGTCCGCCGCGTATAACCAACTGCCGGTCAATGCAACAACTACAGCAAGATGAGCTGCTTTCATTTTGTTTTTCCTTTCAGGCTTCGATTCTAGCAGGGCCAACAGCGACGCGTGGTATCTTGCAAATGTCGATATTTCATGGCGCTAGCATCCCAAACCCAGTTCGGCCCGTATCAAATCATCGAACTTGTAGGCGCGGGCGGAATGGGTGAAGTCTACAAGGCGCGCGATACGCGGCTCGACCGCACGGTGGCTCTCAAGATTCTGCCGCCGCAAGGCGATCGCACGCGATTCGAAGCGGAAGCTCGCGCGGTCGCTGCACTCAATCATCCCAATATTGTTGCGGTGTACGACGTCGGCGAAAACTACATCGTCAGTGAGCTGATTCAAGGCGAACCAGTCCCCGTACCCGTTGAGCCCATGCGCAAGCTGATCGACTTGGCCGTGCAGATTGCCGACGGGCTCGCCGCCGCTCATACCGCCGGCATCATTCATCGCGATCTAAAGCCAGGAAACGTTCTCGTAACCAGCGACGGCCGCGCCAAAATTCTCGACTTTGGACTCGCAAAAATCATTCAGGCCATGGGCGCCGATGACGGTTCCACGCAGGCCATTACCACCACACAGCCCGGCATTATTTTGGGCACCGTCGCCTACATGAGTCCGGAACAGGCCCGCGGCAAGCCGCTCGATGCTCGAACGGACCAGTTCTCCTTCGGCGTGATGCTGTATGAGATGGCCACCGGAAAACGTGCCTTTCAGCGCGACACCGGCGCCGAGACCATAACCGCGATCCTGCGCGAGGATCCGGAACCGCTGCCGGCCAACGTGCCGGCGCCGCTGCGATGGATCATCGAACGTTGCCTTGCCAAAGAACCGGAGCAGCGCTACGACAGCACGCGGGATCTATATCAGGAACTGCGCTCGCTGCGCGAGCATCTCTCGGAAGCCATCACCACCGGCGCGATCCCCGTGGACGTGAAGCCTCCCCGGCGGCATCTTCGTTGGGTGGCGCCTGCGATCGGGGCTGTTCTGTTGATTGCTGCTGGTGCGTTTTGGCTCGGCCGCGGCGCCGGCCGCTTTGAAATACGCCCGCGGTTCACGCCCATCGCCAATGATCCGGTTCCGGAAACGCGTCCCGCATTTTCCCCGGACGGCAAGTCCATTGTCTACGTCCGAGATAACGAACCGGATGCTCTCTCCGATACTTACCAGCAGATTATGGTCCGATCGCTCGACGCTCCCACCCCCAGCGTGCTTGTGCCCGGCGTACCCCAGGTAGCATCGCTGACCTGGTCGCCCGACGGAACCCGAATCTACTTCCTCACCGTCCGCCGTGGACTTTGGTCGGTAACCGTATCTGGCGAGAAACCGCAATTGCTGCTGGACAGCGGCGGCGGTGCATTCGGCATCACGCCCGACGGCAAGACTCTGCTCACAACCCGGGATGTCGAGCAGACTGGTGGTGAGACGCGGACCGTACTCTTCGGGAGTTCTCCGCCAGGCGCCGAGCCGAAACAGGTTGCAGGCATCTCCATCCCCGCCGACACCAGTCCGGCCGCGGGATTGCTGGTGTTCGCGCCGGATGGATCTAGGTTTTCACTTCCTTGTGGCACACCGGACAAACTCCAAATTTGCATCGTGGAATATCCTTCCGGAAAGTTCCACACGCTTCCGGTCCGGGGTCCCACGCGAGCGATAAGCTGGTACCCCGATAGCCGGCACCTGCTGCTGAATGATCGAGACTCCATTCAGATCATCGATTCAAAATCAGGCGCCACGCACACGTTGCTGGGCACGCAGGAGGTCTACCAACAAACCACTCTCAGTCCCGACGCCGAGCGCGTGATTTACTCTACAGGTTCCGCGAACTACGACATTCTCGAGTTGTCGCTGGATGGCAAGACCGCGCACCCGATGGTCGAGGGAATGCTTCAGGACATGCTGCCGGATTGGTCGCCAAAGGGCGATGCGTACGCGTTCATTCGAAACTACGCGCTCGCGAGCGAACTATGGACGCGTAGCGCGGACGGGGCACATACCACGCGTCTCGTGAAATCCAACAAGGGCGCGCAGGCTCTCGGAACTCCGCGCTATTCGCCCGACGCGCGCCGCATCGCGTACGCCGAGGCCGGAAGCCTGTTCACGATTCTGGTGGGCGGCGGACGGCCGATTGAGATTTACCAGAAGAAGGACGCGGTCATTTTCGGACTGGCTTGGGCCCCGGACGGAAATTCCATCGTTTTTGGCGAGCGCGTGGGCGAACAGGTACATTTGTTGCATGTTCCTTCCGGAGGCGGTCAGGCTGTCCCGCTAGCGGCAATTTCGCAGCAGAGCTTTTATCTCGGCCTGCACTGGTCGCCGGATGGACGCTGGATCGCCGGCGCATCGCTCGCAGGAGTGCATCTGCTGTCGCCCGATGGCAAAATCGATAAATTGCTGTCGGAAGATGCGCAAGGCGGAGATTTTTCGCCCGACGGCAAGACCTTCTACGCTCTTCGCAAGGACGATCAGCATCGTTGGATGGTAGTGCCGATCAATGTTGAGACCGGGCGCGAGGGCCCTGCCGTGGTGCTTCCGATTCCCGGGTCGCTGTACGTCGGTGGCGTGAGTGTACATCCCGATGGCAAGCGCATGGCGGTGCATGCCAACGAACTCAAGTACGACCTGTGGATGGTGGAAGGTTTTCCGCGCCCCGAGCAGGGCTTAGCCAGGCTGTGGCGGAGTTGGATCAATCCATGAGATACGTGGCGCTGCTGACGGCCTGTGTGTTTGGGACGGCGGCGGTTCCACCCACCGATCCAGTGGAGCGCAAGCTCGCGATCATACAGAACGGTAAAGCCAAGCCCGGTTCTGTATTAGTCTTCACCGTATTTGAATTGAATACCTGGTCCCGCGCCAAAGCGCCGGAGATCGTACCAGAGGGTTTGCGTCAGCCGAAATTGGAACTCGGCAACGGAACCGCCACCGGCTCCGCGCTCGTCGATTTTCTAAAGCTGCGTCATGCAGCGGGAATTGAGACCAATTGGCTGGTGGCGAAATTGATTCAAGGCGAAAAGCGCGTACAAGCCACCGTGCGGATCGAATCGGCGAAAGGCCGTGCAACAGTTCGCGTGCTGCGCGTTGAGATTGGCGGTCTCGCGGTAAGCGGCGCCACGCTCGACTTTCTGATCAACACGTTTTTTATGCCGCTCTATCCCAACGCCAAGATCAATGAGCAATTCGATCTGTCGGATGGAGTAGATCGGATCGAAGTCACGCCGGCCGAAGCTCGGGTGCACATGCGGCGGTGATCTTTGTTGCCGCGTCTTTGCCCATGCGGACGCAGTCTGGAACGCCGATTCCCCGGTAGGCATTGCCGGCCAGATAAAGTCCAGGAATGTCTTGAACGAGGGCTTCTATCCGTGCATTGCGCTTTTCATGACCCACCGTATACTGCGCCATGGAGTTGGGCCAACGCGCGATGCTGTGAAACACCGGCGCGGCTTGAAGACCCATGATGCTTCGCAATTCGCGCCGTGCGGCCTCGACCAATGCGTCGTCGCTCTCCGATAGCGCATCGCCGCCCATGAAGCAGCGCAAAAGGACCATGTCATCGGGAACACGATAGCTAAATTTGTTGCCCACCCAGGTGCAAGCCGACATCAGTTTCCGCTCACGTTTCGGAACAAGAAAGCCGAAGCCCTTCAACGGATGATCGAAAGTGTCCTTGCGATAACCCAGCGACAGAGTAAGGGTTGAAGTATATGGAATGGCTGCCAGAAGATCGGCCAACTCGGAGTTCGAATCTCGCAGGAGCCGGGCGGCATCGCCGGCAGGCGTCGCCACGATGACGTGTTCCGCTTCCATCC
>JBGPSX010000311.1:0-5251 GCA_041490325.1 Bryobacteraceae bacterium
GACGCTGGCAGCTTGAGACGGCCCGAGCAACGAATTCGGAGTCATCCGCGCAGCGACAAAGCCAAGCGCAAGCATCGCGACTGCGCCAATCGGCTGCATCCACCCAGGCGCGAAGCGGAGATGAATCGTGGAACCTTCCAGGATACTCCCCCAAAAACCGTGACGCTGCGGTTCAACCTGCGCGAGCCGCTGCCGCAACTCCATTCGGCAGTCATCCAGCAAGTCTTGAGTGGGAATGACTTCGGCGGCATCGAGGGACTTGAATAGCGCACGGTCGCGCGCCACCGCCTCGCGGCACGCCTCGCATTCATCGATGTGAACCTCGATCCGCTCCTCGTCCTCGAATGAAAGCTCGCCGTAAAGAAATAACGGTATTGTTTTTCGCGCTTCGTCGCACTTCATACAAAATCTCCTAGGGCGGCGCGCATTTTTTGCGTGGCCCTGAAGAGGCAGTTTTTGGCGGCCTCTTCGGAAGTACCCAGCATCTCGCCGATGGTTCTCAGACGCAGGCCCTGGTAATGTCTCATCTCAAACACGGCGCGTTCGCGCGGCGTTAAATCTTCCAGAATTTCACGAATCCTGATCTGCAATTGGCGGCTCATCAACTGGCGCTGCGGATCGCCGTGCGCCCGGCCTTCTTCCACCGTATCCATCCGGTCCAGAACACCTTCGCTGGTTTCCATCACGGTGTTCTCCTCGCGCCGCACTCTTCTTTTCCGCAATGCATCCAGGCACAGATTCGTGACTATGCGATACAGCCAGGTATGGAAGCTGCAATCGAACCGGAAGGTGTGAAGATTCTTGAACACCCGCAGAAATGCCTCCTGATAAATATCGTTGGCATCTTCTGGCGACCGCAACAGATTCATTGCCAGCCGCAGGACGTTCTGATCGTATAGGCGCACCAACTGCTCAAAGGCGCGCTGATCGCCTCTCTGAGCTGCACGGATCAGCTCGGCTTCGTCCATCCTGACGGCCACCTGGGCCACTGTAGCCTGCAACATCTTGATAGACGGGCGATAAGCAAAAACGTCACGTGTTTCGGGGGGCTCGGCGAGGGCCCGCCCGACCCTGTCAGCCGGCCAATTCCAGCTCGATTTTCTTGCTTGCTGGATCCAGTTTCACGATGCGGAAACTGCGGATTTGGCCGGCTCGCGCCGCTTCCGGCCGGGCGCTCTTGGCGTCCGGCACACCCTGCTTCCATTTCGCTGATAGCATGGCCGTTAACGAGCTTAGATCGGCGGCCGGAGCCGGCTCCACGGCGCGCGGTTGCTCGGCTGATTCGTCCGGGATACGGCACTCGCCGAATACCCCCTCGCCCAACTCGACTTTGAGTCGGCCTTTGCCGCCTTCGCCGCGGCCCGCTTCGACGATACGGCCGCTAACGGTTTCACCCACGCTGTGCTCGCCCACGTATTCGTCGACCGAGGTCGGCTCGAGCTGCTTGATTCCAAGCTTGATGCGGCGGCGTTCGCGGTCCAGTTCTAGTACTACGGCGCGCACTTTTTGGCCGGCGGAGACCGCTTCGCGAGGGTGGTTCAAACGCTTCTCCCGCGTGATGTCGGAAATGTGGATCATGCCTTCGATGCCATTCCCGAGATCGACGAAGCAACCGAAGTTGGTGAGATTCGTGATCGGCCCTTCCACCACTGCGCCGGGCGCATACTTCTTGGCGGCTTCTTCCCACGGGTCTCCCAGCGCTTGTTTCAGGCCCAGCGCAATACGGTGCTCAGCGGCGTTCACGCCGAGAATGACGGCCTCCACCATTTCGCCGGCTTTCAAAACGTCCCCCGGGCGCTTGATCTTCTTCGACCAGGACATCTCCGAGATATGGATCAACCCGTCGACGCCCGAAGCGAGTTCGATGAACGCGCCGAAATCGGTGAGCCGCGAAACTTTGCCTTGCACGCGATCGCCAACGCGGAAGCGCTCAATCGCCACGGTCCACGGATCCGGAAGGAGCTGCTTCAAGCCCAGCGAGATTCGACGACTATCGGGCTGAATCTTGAGAATCTTGACTTCGAGCACATCACCCGTGGAAACGACGTCGGAGGGCTTTGCAACTCTTTGCCATGCCATGTCGGTGACGTGCAGCAATCCGTCGATGCCGCCCAGATCGACGAAGGCGCCAAAATCAGTGACGCTACGAACCGTGCCGCGCAGCACCGCGCCCTCTGTCAATTCCGCGAATCGCTGCTGACGCGTGCGCGCTTCTTCCTCCTCCACCACGGCGCGCCGGTCCACCACCACGTCTTCAGTCGCGGTATCCAGCTTGATGATCTTGCATTGGATTTCCTGGCCAACGAGTTTTTCCATCTCGGCCAGATCTCGCGTGGCGCTGCGTGAGGCCGGCAGGAAGGCTTTCGCGCCGACATCGACGCGCAGACCGCCTTTGACCAACTCGGTGACCATGCCTCCGATGGCGCGTTGTTCGGCGAACGCACGCTCCAGCGCGCTCCAATCCTTCGGCCGCTCCACCTTGATAGTGGAGAGCGTGTAAGCTCCTTCGCCATCCGTGCCCGTGATGTTGACCAGCATCCGATCGCCGACGTGGATAGTCAGCTCACCGGCGCCGTCGCGAAACTTTTCAATAGGCAGAACACCGTCGAGCTTTCGCCCGATGTCGACGAAGACGGATTCGGCGTTGATGGAGACTACGGTGCCTTCGAGTCCGGAGCCGCGTCCGTGGTGCTGTTGCTCAAACTCAGAAAGGATTTCTGCGAATGAATTCTGGTCGGAAGGTGCGCCCGAATCTTCCAAAGACGAAGGCGGGACCCCGGGTATTGCTGGGGATGTCAGGTTTTCCATGAAGAACGCGTGTAGAACTATTGTGTCACAGTCCCGGGATAAGATGACAGCGTGGAGCTCAGGCGCCCGGTCTCACGGATCGTTCGGCCGCAGGACATCGTCTGGGTGGTATTGTTCGCGGTGCTCGCGCTCTACGGACCGGATCGTTCGTCCGTTACCACGTCCGTGCTGTTGGGACTGGCGTTCGTTCAAGTGGTTGAGCCGAAGATTCCGTTCTTTGCTTCGAGAACCGGCA
The DNA here is from genome assembly GCA_041490325.1 of Bryobacteraceae bacterium. Taxonomy (GTDB): domain Bacteria; phylum Acidobacteriota; class Terriglobia; order Bryobacterales; family Bryobacteraceae; genus Palsa-89. The sequence goes on from JBGPSX010000311.1 coordinate 3,044, forward strand.
GCGCAGCTTCGTTTCTGATCAAGCTGGCGTTGGTTTACGTTCTGATGGCCTGGACCGACGGAATCGCCAGCAGCTATTACTGGCTCATGCTGCTGCCCGTCGTTTCGGCGGCTACGTCGCTCGGCCTGGTGGGACTCGCCGCGGCAACCATACTCGCGTGCGGCGCGTATCTGTCGTTCTTCTTGTTTCTTAAGCCCGGCCAGTTCGTGCCATGGGACCAAATGCAAGTGCTCATCTTGCGGTTGACCACTTTTCCAATTGCCGGATATCTAACCTACGACTTGCTGGAGACGAACCGCATGGCAGTCCGCCGGGCTCAGACGGCTGCGGAACAACTGGCCGAAGCCAATAGGAATTTGCAAGAGGCCGAAGCAGCAGTACGGCGCTCGGAGCGGTTGGCGGCGCTGGGACAACTATCCGCGGGTCTTGCGCATGAGCTTCGAAATCCGCTCGGCACCATCAAGACATCGGCGGAAATGTTGATCAAGAGCGTCGATAACTCGAATCTGGTGGCGCGCGAAATGGCTGATTTCATTTCATCGGAAGTGGACCGCACCAATTCGCTGGTCACGCGCTTCCTCGACTTTGCGCGGCCGCTGGCGTTGCGTCTTGAATTAACCGATCTGACGCAGATCATCGACCGCGCGGTGAGCGACGTAGAAAGGCATTCTCCGCCACTCGACGTCGCGATCTACAAGAACTATTCGCCGGACATTCCGCCCTTCTTTCTGGATGGTCAATTGATGGAACGCGTAATCTACAATTTGGTCCTGAACGCCGCGCAAGCTAGCCGGTCCAAGGGAAGCATCACGGTGAAGACGCGCCAGATCGGCGGTACGGTAGAGGTCGCGGTGATCGATCGCGGGTCCGGGATCGACACGAAACATATGGAAAACATCTTCAATCCGTTTTTCACCACCAAGTCGAGCGGCGTCGGCTTGGGCCTGGCCATTGTTTCGAAGATCGTCGACGAGCATGGCGGGAAGATCTCCGTCGAGAGCGAGCCCGGAACAGGCAGCGTGTTTCGCGTGTATCTTCCTTTTCGACAAGCACCCGGAGGGAACGTCTAATGAAAGCCACGATTCTAGTGGTTGAAGACGAGGAGAAGCTGCGGCGCGTGATAGAGCTGCAGTTGAAGACGGCCGGCTATGGAGTGGAACAGGCCGGGAGCGCGGAGGATGCCATGAAGCTGGCCGACCGCGCCGACGTCATTCTGACCGATCTACGGCTGCCGGGCCTCAGCGGCCTCGAGATGATGACTGCGCTGCGCCGCCAGGATTCGCATACTCCGGTCATTGTCATGACTGCGTTCGGCAGCATCGAAACCGCCGTGGAGGCAATGAAAGCCGGTGCAGTCGATTTTTTGCCCAAACCCTTTTCGCTCGACCATCTCATGACGGTGGTCGACAAGGCGCTGGAACTCCGGACCCTGCGCGCCGAGAATCGCGAACTGCGCGCCGAACTCAGCCAGCGCTACGAGTTCGACAACATCATCGGCCATAGCGAGCCGATGCGCGAAATCTTCGCGACCATTACGCGTGTTGCTCCAACCCGCGCGACCGTGCTGCTGTGCGGTGAAAGCGGCGTCGGGAAAGATATGATCGCCCGCGCTATTCACCATCATTCGCCTCGCGCGGATCGTCCGTTTGTCAAAATCAACTGCACAGCGTTACCTGAGAATTTGATGGAAAGCGAGTTGTTCGGTTACGAAAAGGGTGCGTTCACCGGCGCGAATATAGCCAAACCGGGCAAGTTCGAGCAGGCCGACACCGGGACAGTGTTTCTGGATGAGATTGGCGACGTGCCCGGCTCGGTGCAAGTGAAACTGCTGCGGATTTTGCAAGAGCGGGAGTTTGAGCGTCTGGGCAGCAACAAGGTGCGGCACATCGATGTTCGCGTGCTGGCGGCTACCAATGTCGATCTACGCGCGGCGCTCGAGCAAGGAACTTTTCGAGAGGATCTGTATTATCGGCTGAACGTTTTGCCGATGAACATTCCATCGCTTCGCGAGCGCAAGGAGGACATTCCTTACCTCGCCAATCACTTCGTGAAGAAGTTGAAGAAGGATTCAGGAAGTCCGGTGGAGTCGATCTCCGAAGGCGCGATCCAGCGCCTGCTCGAATATCACTGGCCGGGCAACGTGCGGGAACTCGAGAACGTGATCGAGCGCAGCATGGTTCTGGCGACCGAGCCGATACTCGAGGCTGC